>SCVT01000224.1 GCA_004296815.1 Reyranella sp.
TATCTCTTCCTGCGCAACGAGCGGCTGCACGCGATTGGGCTGACGGGCATCGTGGTCAGCGTCGTGGGCGTCATCGTCCTGCTTGTGGCCGGAAAATGACGTGGCCAAAAGAGGGCGCAATCCGCGCGCGAATTCCCCGAGTGTAAAGGCACTTTCCCGACGGGGAATCATTATCTCTCCATGACGCGGCGTCGCTGCCGCGCTCACGGAGGTGACAATGTTGAAGCGTATCGCGCTCACGACTCTCGCCGCCGCCGCCACGTTCACGACGGCGGCGCTGGCTCCCGCGGCCGTCACACCGGCCGCCGCCCAGGGGTTCAGCATCTACTTCGGCTCGCCGCAGCAGCCGCGCTACTACGCGCCGCAGCCGCAGCGCGTGTGGGTGCCGGCCCACTGGGAGTGGCGTCACGGCCGACAGGTCTGGGTGAACGGCCACTGGCAGTACCAGCAGTACCAGCAGCCGGCCTGGAACACCGGCTGGGGTAACGGCTGGAACAATGGCTGGAACCCCGGCTGGGGCTGGGGTCGCGATTAGCGTGAATTTCTGTGCGCCGGAGGCAACGGGTTCGTGGCCTCCGGCGTAGTCCCCGCCAGGCGCGGCTCACCGCGCAGAAGGAGGATTGTCATGTTGAGGCGAGTTGCTCTGACCACTCTGGCCGCCGCGGCGGCTTTCACCACGGCGACGATCGCTGCAGCCCCCTTCAGCCCGGCTGATGCTCAGGTCACCGTGACGTTCGGTGCGCCTCCGCCGCCGATGCCGTACGAGGCGATCCCGCCGGCGCGTCCGGGTTATGTCTGGGCGCCGGGCCACTACCGTCTGGTCAACGACCAATACGTCTGGGCGCCGGGCTCCTGGCAGGTCGCGCGTCCGGGCTACGTCTACGTGCCGGACCGCTGGGAGCGCTACTACGACAACGGCCGCGAGCGGTGGCGCTACCAGTCCAGCCGCTGGGACCGCGACGGTGACGGCATCCCGAACCGTCACGACCAGTACGACAACCGTCGCGACCAGGCCTGGGGCGACAAGGACCGCGACGGCATCCCCAACGCGGTCGACAATTACGACAACCGTCGCCGCCGCTAGGACGGCACGGCAGGACGGCTTCGGCGGGGCGCTTCGGCGCCCCGCTTTCTTTTGCTAAGGTCGCGGCAAGGAAAACCGAGGAATCGCCGTGCCGCTTCGCAAAGACCGTTTCGGGCTCTCCGTGGCCCTCGCCACGCCCTTCGCTGAAGATCGCTCCATCGACCTGCCGCGCCTCGTCGCCCACGGCCGCCAGTCGCTCGCCGACGGCTGCTCGAGCCTCACGGTGTTCGGCACGACGGGCGAGGGCGCCTCGCTCGGCCTGAACGAGCGCAACCGCGCGCTGGGCGCGCTGGTCGGCGCGGGCATCGAGCCGAAGACGCAGCTCGTGGTCGGCATCGCGGCATCGTCGGTCGAGGATGCGATCGCTCAGGGCCGCGCCGGCTTGATGCTGGGCTGCCCGAGCTTCCTGCTGGCGCCGCCGTTCTATTTCAAGAACCCGGGAGACGAGGCGCTGTTCGACTGGTTCACCGCCGTGCTGAACGGCCTCGAGCCCCAGGCGAGCAACGTCATCCTCTATCACATCCCGCAGGTGACCTCGGTCGGCCTGTCGGTCGAGCTGATTGGTCGGCTGAAGAAGGCGTTCCCCGCGCAGGTGAAGGGCGTGAAGGATTCGTCGGGCGACTGGGCGAACACCGAAGCGCTGTTGAAACAGCATGCCGACCTCCACATCCTGATCGGCGACGAGCGCCTCCTCGCCAAGGCGATGAACCTCGGCGCCTCGGGCACGATCTGCGGTCTGGCCAACATCGCGCCCGACCTGATGCAGGCGCCGGTCAACGGCATCGAGGAGCCACGCATCGCCCTGATCATCGAGCAGCTCGTGCCCTTCGCCTTCACGGCCGCCTGCAAGGCGCTGGTCGGCCACCGCCGCAAGGACCAGGTCGCGTGGAGCCGCATGCGCGCGCCGCTGCGATCCCTGGAGCAGGCGGAGTGCGCAAAACTCTTCGCCGCCGTCGATGCCATCCGCGCCAAGCGCGCCGCCTGATCTCTCCTGCCGCCGCGAGGACGCCATGACCGCACCGCTCACGATTCGCCTGCATCCCGCCGACAACGTCATCGTGGCGCGCATGGACATCCTTCCCGGCACCAAGGTCGAGGGCGAGGTCGCGGCCGCGACGCGGGTGCCGCCTGGTCACAAGATTCTCACAAGGGCGGTGAAGACGGGCGAACCGCTGCGCAAGTACAACCAGATCATCGGCTTCGCGGCCGAGGACCTCGCGCCGGGCACGCATGTGCATACGCACAACTGCGTCATGGGCGACTTCGAGCGCGACTACGCCTTCTGCGCCGATGCGCACAAGACCGACTACATCGTGCCGCCGGCGACCTTCCAGGGCTATCGCCGTCCCGACGGTCGCGCCGCAACGCGCAACTACATCGGCATCGTGACGACGGTGAACTGCTCGGCGGCGACCAGCCGCATGATCGCGTCCCGCATCGAGCCGCTGCTCGCGGAGTTTCCCAACATCGACGGCGTCGTGCCGCTGACGCACGGCGGCGGTTGCGGCATGGCGGCGTCGGGCCTCGAGATGGACGTGCTGCGCCGCACGCTCGCGGGCTACACGAAACATCCCAACATGGCGGCGGTCGTGGTCCTGGGGCTGGGCTGCGAGACCAACCAGATCGCGGGCCTGATGAACGCCGAGGGCCTCAAGGAAGGTCCGAAGCTGATCCCGATGGCGATCCAGGACGAGGGCGGCGTCGCCAAGACGGTCGGCCGCGCGGTCGGATTCCTGAAGGAGCTGCTGCCTGAGGCGAACACGGTGAAGCGCGAGCCGATCCCGGCCAGCGAGCTGATCCTGGCGCTGCAGTGCGGCGGCTCGGATGGCTACTCCGGCATTTCCGCCAACCCCGCGCTCGGCGCGGCCGTCGATCTGCTGGTGCGCAACGGCGGCACGGCCGTTCTGTCCGAGACGCCGGAGATCTACGGCGCCGAGCATCTACTCACGCGTCGCGCCGTCAGCAAGGCGGTCGGCGAGAAGATCGTCGAGCGGATCCGCTGGTGGGAGGATCACTGTGCCCGCACTGGCGGTGAGATGAACAACAACCCGTCGCCCGGCAACAAGGCGGGCGGCCTCACGACCATCCTCGAGAAGTCCTTGGGTGCGGTTGCGAAGGGCGGCACGACGAACCTGGTCGACGTGTACAAATATGCAGAGCTGATCACCGCAAAAGGGTTCGTCTACATGGACTCGCCCGGCTACGACCCGGTGTCCGCCACGGGACAGGTGGCCGGTGGTGCCAATGTTTTGTGCTTCACGACGGGCCGCGGCAGCGTCTTCGGCTGCAAGCCGACACCGTCACTCAAGCTTGCGACGAATACCTCGCTCTATCGGCGCATGACTGACGACATGGACATCAACTGCGGTACCATCGTCGACGGCGAGGAGACGATCCAGGAAAACGGCAAGCGCATCTTCGACCTTATTCTCGCCACGGCCTCGGGCCAGAAAACGAAGTCGGAAGCGCTGGGTATCGGGGACGACGAATTCGAGCCATGGAAGATCGGAGCAACAATGTGATGGACCGCAGGGAGCCAACTTGACTTGCCTGCGTTACAACTCCATATGCGGCGATACGACTACGAACTTGGCCTTGCTTTGGCGGCCCGACCCACAGCGGCCACGGACTTTCCCACGAGCTATCATCCAAATTCATCGGTTGTCGCAGACGGTTGCAGCGAGCGCTCCGTCCGCGCGCATATGTGTGCTCGTCAAACTGCCTAGGAGAGAGAGATGGCTACTGGCACGGTGAAGTGGTTCAACGCCACCAAGGGCTTCGGGTTCATCCAGCCGAGCGACGGCGGCAAGGACGTGTTCGTCCATATCAGCGCCGTCGAGCGTTCGGGCATGAACGGCCTGAACGAAGGCCAGAAGATCAGCTACGAGATCGCCACCGAGCGTGGCCGGTCCGCGGCGGTCAACCTGAAGGCCGCCGACTGACGACATGAAGATCGTCCCACTCGCCGAGCGTCCCGATCTGGCCGAGCAGGTTTCGGCCTGGGGCTTCGACGAGTGGGGCCATCTGAACCAGGGCCAGACGCCGCAAACGCGGCTGGCCGAGGTACGAGGAGAGATGAACGTCGACCGGGTGCCGGTCACGTTCGTCGCCCTCGGCGAGGACGGTGGCATAGTCGGCACCGCCGCGCTCATCTTCGACGACCTCGTAGGCGATCCCCGCAACCCCTGGCTTGCGAGCGTCTACGTCCCTCCCGAACATCGCAAGAAGGGCATCGCCTCGGCGCTCGTGCGCGCCGTCGAGGGCAAGGCCCGCGAGCTCGGCTACGCGCGCCTCTATCTTTTCACGACCTCCGCCCCCGCTCTTTATGCCGGCCTCGGCTGGCGCGCCCTTGAGCAGCGCGACTATCGCGGCGAACATATCCAGGTGATGGATAAGGTTCTCTAGAGGGCGTTCGCATGTCTGACGATCTGCACTATTTGTCGCTCGACGAGGTCGCGCGGCGCCTGAAGGCGCGCAAGGTTTCCTCCGTCGAGGCCACGCAGACGATGCTGGATCGCATCGCGCGCCTCGATCCCAAGCTCAAGAGCTACATCACGCCCACGCCTGAGCAGGCGCTGGCCGATGCCAGGCGCCTCGATGCCGAGGCCTCATCGGGCAAATTTCGTGGGCCGCTGCACGGCGTGCCGATCGCGGTGAAGGATCTCTGCAACACTGCGGGTATCCCGACGGCCGCCGGCATGACGATCCATCGCACCAACGTTCCGTCGAAGGACGCGACCGTCGT
>SCVT01000225.1 GCA_004296815.1 Reyranella sp.
GCGACATCACCGAGCTCGACGCGATCCGGTCGGTGTTCGGCGACAAGCTGCCGACCGTGAGTTCGACCAAGTCGCTGACCGGCCACAGCCAGGGCGCGACCGGCGCGCACGAGGCGATCTATTCGCTGCTGATGATGAAGAACGACTTCATCGCGGCCTCGGCCAACGTCGAGAACCTCGACCCCGGCGCCGAGGGCTACCCGATCGCGCTGAAGCGCATCGACAATGCCGGGCTGCAGACCGTGATGTCGAACAGCTTCGGCTTCGGCGGCACCAACGCCTGCCTGCTCTTCTCCCGCTACGATCACTGACGATGCCTGACGATACACCGTCGAAGCCGGCGACCCTTCCCGAGGTGCCGAAGCTGATGGCCGGCAAGCGCGGCCTCGTCATGGGCGTCGCCAACGACCGCTCGATCGCCTGGGGCATCGCCAAGGCCTGCCACGATGCCGGCGCCGAGCTCGCCTTCACCTACCAGGGCGCGGCCTTCGGCAAGCGCGTGCTGCCGATGGTGCAGAAGCTCGGCTCCACCGTCGTCGTCGAGGCCGATGTCGAGGACGAGGCGAGCCTCGACAACCTCTTCGCCACGCTGAAGAAGGAATGGGGCCGGCTCGACTTCGTCGTCCACGCCGTCGCCTTCTCCGACAAGGAGGAGCTGAAGGGCCGCTACGTCGACACCAGCAAGGCCAACTTCCAGCGCAGCCTCACCATCTCCTGCTACTCCTTCACCGAGATCGCGCGCCGCGCGCTGCCGCTGATGACCGAGGGCGGCAGCCTGATCACGCTGACCTACGAAGGCTCCACGCGCGTGATGCCGTCGTACAACGTCATGGGCGTCGCCAAGGCGGCCCTCGAGGCGAGCGTGCGCTACCTCGCGGCCGACCTCGGCCCGCAGGGCGTGCGCGTGAATGCGATCTCGCCCGGCCCGATGCGCACCCTCGCGGGCGCCGTCATCGGCTCGGCCCGCTACGTCTATCGCGTCTCGCGCGAGGCCTCGCCGCTACGCCGCAACATCGAGCTCACCGACGTGGGCGGTGCGGCGCTCTACTACCTCTCGGACCTCTCCGCCGGCGTCACCGGCACGGTCCATTACGTCGACGCGGGCTACCATGCCGTCGGCATGCCGCCGCAGGGATCGGGCGAGCCGAACGGCGAGTAAAGACGCCGTTCATCCGACAGTTCATGGACCGGTCATGACCGGTGCTTCCGACGGTCCCAGCACGCCTGGGAGCGAGGAAAACCGGGCCTTTTGCCTGCTCGTTTGTCACACCTGATTGTGACAAATGCTGTGACAAACCTTGTGACAGTTCCGACTGGTTCTTGAGTCGTCGTCTTCTTCTCGGGACGTCCGCGCTCGTCGCGCGGGAGCTGCAACCACACACTGCTCAGTGTCGTACCCGCGGCGTGCGCGGACGAGTCGTGCCCATGCTTGGCATCAGCCAAGGTCCAAACAAAAAGGCCGGCGCGAGCGTCGCCAGCCTATAGAGAAATCATACCAAAACCTGCCGGACCTGCAACTCGGCCTGCACGACGAGATGCAAGCATTGCCTGCATCGGACGGACGGACGAGAAGAGACAGATGAACCAGACCGACCAGCGCGATCTCGCCCGCCTCCTCGCCACCCTGCGCCGCGAGTGCCGCCAGCAGAGCGGCCTCGACGCTCGCCTGACGCCGCCCGACAAGGAGACCGCCTATCGCGTCGCGCGACAGGTCGAGGAGGAGCTGGGCCTCGAGGTCGTGGGCTGGAAGATCGCCGCCATGAAGGAGGAGATGCAGCGGCAGCTCCGCACCGATGCGCCGATCTACGGCCGCGTCTATGCCGGCCACATCAGGCCGACGCCGGTCAGCGTCGAATATGCGAAGCAATGCAGCCCGATCCCCGAGGTCGAGTACCAGGCGCGGCTCGGTTCAGATCTGCCGCCGCGCGCAAAACCCTACACGATCGAGGAAGTGACCGAGGCCGTGGCCTCGCTGCACCCCGGGCTGGAGCTCGCGGAGTGCCGCTTCGTGCATGACGAGAAATTCCCGCCGCTGCCGGCCGTGCTGGCCGACGGCGCGGGCGGCGGCACGATCTGCTACGGCCCGGCGATCGCGGACTGGAAGCGGCGCGACATACCGGGCCAGGAGGTCGTGCTCTCCTGCAACGGCACGCCGCGCCGGCGCGGCACCGCGGCGGACGCGCTCGACCATCCGATGGTGCCGGTGACCTGGCTCGCCAACGAGCTGTCGCGCACCGGCATCGGCCTCAAGGCGGGCCAGATGATCAGCACCGGCACCCTGACCGGCATGCTGCGGCCCAAGGCCGGCGAGACCTACGTCGCGGACTTCGGGCCGTTCGGGAGCGTGACCGCGACGTATGCGGGGTAATTCAGCCCCAGCTCTCTAGGGTCAAAACCCACAAAGTCTGGCTGCGCCATTTCCGCTTCCGGTGGGATGCAGACATCGACGCACTTCTTCGGTTCGTCGGAGACGGGCCAATAGCCGACATCGGCAGGCTACCAATCACATCCTGGGCTAGCGTAGAACGTCTTTGCCCATCAAGCGATAATCCAAGAACTGACTTCTAGGTCCGTCATCGCGCAACACTACTTGTTTGTAGATTTCTAGGCGTGCCTCCGCATCGAAGGTTGTCTTGTTGTCGTGTTCGGCGCGTGCGACGTACTCCGCCCATTCCTCAGCATTCATTTTGTCTTGATGGTCGAAGAGAAGCTTGGCGAGTTCGAGCTCAACACTAGATGCCTTCGCCAAATCCGCCCACTTCCGAAACCCCGCTAGGATGGCGATGGCGTGTTGTGCCTTCATCAAACTAAAATCGTCTTCGTCCCAGTCGAAGTCCACGAAGATGGCGTCGATATCGAAATACTTGGCGTCGTAAGCGTAGTGTGACTGGCCATCCACCACATCTATGGTGGAGGTTCTTGTCTTGTAATCTCTGAGCAGGTTTTTGGCCTGAAGCTTGAAGTAGGCGATAGGCGTCATGATGCAATCCTTATGATGCCCAAGCTTATTGTCTTTAATCGGCGCGTTCGTAAGCAATGGTTAGACAATGAGCCTGGATAAGGTCGCTTCATCGACTACTGGCTAATGAAATCTTCGCACGAACGAGCAGGCTTGCCAGCAAGCACACCGCGGAGTGTGGCCGAGGGATCGATAATTGCAACGCTAAAGTGCGTCGTCGATGAGGGCGCGCAGGACATCCCCGCCCTGTCGACGCCCGCGATCCGGTAGACAAACAAAAACGGCGGCCTCTCGGCCGCCGTCTTCGTTTCAGATATGAGCCGAACTACTCGCCGGCGGCGGGGGCCGCTTCGACCGGCTTGTTCGAGATGTCCTCGCCGGTCTCCTGGTCGACCGCCTTCATCGAGAGGCGGACCTTGCCGCGATCGTCGACGCCCAGGACCTTGACCTTCACCTGGTCGCCTTCCTTGATCACGTCGGTGACCTTGGCGACGCGACGCGGCGCCAGCTCCGAGATGTGCACGAGGCCGTCGCGGGCGCCGAGGAAGTTCACGAACGCGCCGAACTCGACGGTCTTCACGACCTTGCCGGTGTAGATCACGCCGATCTCCGGCTCGGCGACGATGCCCTTGATCCAGTCGATCGCGGCCTGGCCCTGCTTGGCGTCCACCGCGGCGACCTTGATGGTGCCGTCGTCCTCGATGTCGATCTTGGTGCCGGTCGTCTCGGTGATCTCGCGGATCACCTTGCCGCCCGTACCGATCACTTCGCGGATCTTGTCCTTGGGGATCGTGAACTGCGTGATGCGCGGCGCGGTCGCCGCGACGCTGTCACGGGCGCCGCCCAGGCCCTTGGCCATCTCGCCCAGGATGTGGAGGCGGCCGTCCTTCGCCTGGCCGAGCGCCACCTTCATGATCTCCTCGTTGATCGAGGTGATCTTGATGTCCATCTGGAGCGCGGTGATGCCGCGATCCGTGCCGGCCACCTTGAAGTCCATGTCGCCGAGGTGATCCTCGTCGCCCAGGATGTCCGAGAGGACGGCGAAGCGCTCGCCTTCCTTGATCAGGCCCATGGCGATGCCGGCGACCGAGCGCTCCATCGGGACGCCCGCGTCCATCAGCGACAGCGAGCCGCCGCAGACCGAGGCCATCGAGGAGGAGCCGTTCGACTCGGTGATCTCCGACACGATGCGGATCGTGTAGGGGAACTTGTCCTTGCCGGGCAGCAGCGGACGCAGCGCACGGAAGGCGAGCTTGCCGTGGCCGATCTCGCGACGGCCGGGCGAGCCCATGCGACGCACTTCGCCGACCGCGTACGGAGGCATGTTGTAGTGCATCATGAAGCTCTCGCGGTATTCGCCCTCGAGCGCGTCGATGATCTGCTCGTCCTGGCCGGTGCCCAGCGTGGCGACGACCAGCGCCTGGGTCTCGCCGCGGGTGAACAGCGAGGAGCCGTGGGCGCGCGGCAGGATGCCGACCTCGGCCACGATCGGACGGACCGTCTTGGTGTCGCGGCCGTCGATGCGTTTGCCGGTGTCGAGGATGGCGCCGCGCACGATGTCGGCCTCGAGGTTGCCGAACTGCTCGCCGAACGCGGCCAGAGCGGCCTCGTCGCCTTCGAACAGCTTCTTGGCCTCGGTCTTCACCGCGCCGATCTTGGCCTGGCGGGCCTGCTTCTGGGTCTCGGCGAAGGCCTCGGTCAGCTTGGCCGTCATCTCGGCCTTGAGCTTGGCGGCGACCGTCTTGGAGATCTCCGACGGCTCGGTGAGCGGCAGCGGCTCCTTGGCGGCATGCTCGGCGAGCTGGATGATCGCGTCGATCACCGGCTGGAACGAGCGATGGGCCTCCATGACGGCGCCCAGCATGATCTCCTCGGAGAGCTCCTGGGCCTCCGACTCGACCATCAGCACGCCTTCCTTGGTGCCGGCGACGACGAGGTCGAGATCGCTCTTCTCGAGCTGCTCGAGCGTCGGGTTCACGACGTACTTGCCGTCGAGCCAGCCGACGCGCGCCGCGCCGATCGGGCCCATGAACGGGCAGCCCGAGATGGTGAGCGCGGCCGACGTGGCGACCATCGCCAGGACGTCCGGATCGTTCTCCATGTCGTGCGCCAGCGTCGTGATGACGACGAGCGTCTCGTTCTTGTAGTTCTCGTGGAACAGCGGGCGGATCGGGCGGTCGATCAGGCGCGAGGTCAGCACCTCCTTCTCGCTCGGACGGCCCTCACGCTTGAAGAAGCCGCCGGGGATCTTGCCCGCAGCGAAAGCCTTCTCCTGGTAGTTCACGGTCAGCGGGAAGAAGTCGAGGCCGGGCTTCGGCTTCTTCTCGAACACGACGGTGGCCAGCACGGTGGTGCCGCCGTAGGTCGCCAGCACGGCGCCGTCGGCCTGACGGGCGATCTTGCCGGTCTCGAGGACCAGCTTGCGACCGGCCCAGTCGATCTCTTTACGGAATACTTCAAACATCTCATTCATCCTTTCCATCACGGTCGCACGCCCCCGTTTGGCTGCGACCGCCCATCGGCACCCTTGCGCCGACGGGACCGGGACAGGCCTTTGCTCTCGCCCCTGCCTTCCCGGTACCTGCGAAGTCGCGTCAGCCGGCCGAACTCACGGGGACCGGCGGACACGACGCGAAAAGGCCCCGTCGCATGGACGGGGCCGGGAACTCAACGACGCAGACCCAGGCGCTCGATCAACGTGTCGTAGCGCTTGTTGTCCTTGGCCTTGAGGTAGTCGAGCAGACGCCGGCGCTGGCCGACGAGCTTCAGCAGGCCGCGGCGCGAATGGTGATCCTTCGCGTGGCCCTTGAAGTGCTCGGTGAGGTTGGAAATGCGCTCGCTCAGAATGGCGACCTGGACTTCCGGCGAACCCGTGTCGCCTTCGGCCTGCGCATACGACTTGATCAGCTCCGCCTTGCGGTCGGCTGTAATCGACATCGGTCATCTCCTGAAAACTAAAGGTTGAACACGCGCACCGGCTGGAGGGCGACGCCGTCGGAACGGACGAGTGCCACAAGCCTGCCGTCCTGCTCGGCGCGAACCAGAGCGCCGGACGGCGGTGCGTCCCGGGTCAAGATGACCGGCTGGCCTTGGCGCAACCGATCCGCTTGGGCTTCCGTCATGGCCAGCGCCGGGATGTCGTCCAGCGCGGTCGCGACGGGAGCCAGGGCCCCGAAGAGCGCGGGAATATGCCCGAGGGCCTCCAGTTTGGAAAGCGAAATGGACCCCTCTTCCCGGAAGGGTCCGACGACCGTCCGACGCAGCATCGACAGGTGTCCGACGGTCCCCAGAGCCAGTGCCAGGTCGCGGCCGAGGGACCGGATATAGGTGCCCTTGCCGCACTGGAC
Organism: Reyranella sp.; assembly: GCA_004296815.1. GTDB lineage: Bacteria > Pseudomonadota > Alphaproteobacteria > Reyranellales > Reyranellaceae > Reyranella. Next base: position 6,307 of record SCVT01000225.1, read on the forward strand.
CACGAAATCTGCATGGTCCCTGTCGGGACGACCGGTGAACTCCAGCCGCTCGATCAGGACCTGCCGGGGCTTCAGCTCAACGGTTTCGCCCGCGCGGGCGAGGTCATAGGCCCGCTTGCCGTCGATCTTCAGCGCCGAGAAGGCCGGCGGCATCTGGGTGATCTCGCCGGTGAAGGCGGGCAGCGCCGCGGCGATCGCGGCATCGTCGGGCCGCACCTCGCTGGTGGCTGTCACCTCGCCCTCGGCATCCTCGGTCGAGCGCGCCTCGCCGAAGCGCAGCGTGAACCGGTACTCCTTCCGGCTGTCCATGATGAAGGGCACGGTCTTGGTCGCCTCGCCCAGCGCGATGGGCAGGATGCCCGAGGCCAGCGGGTCGAGCGTGCCGCCGTGGCCCGCCTTCTGGGCGCCGAACAGCCGGCGCACCTTGCCGACTGCCGGGGTCGAGCCCAGCCCGACCGGCTTGTCGAGGACGACCCAGCCGTCGACCTTGTCGCCCTTCTTCCTGCGCGCCATGGCGATGCGTTTAGGCCGACAATGCGTTGCGCGCCAGCCGCCGCTTCGGGCAGGCTGCACGCATGACATCGGCCCCGCCGTCGGATCGCGTCCGGCAGACCACGCTCTTCGGACTTTTTTTCCTCTCCGGCGCCGCCGCCCTCATCTACCAGACCGCCTGGCATCGCCTGCTCGGCCTGTTCGCCGGCGCCGACACGATTGCCGCCGCGCTGGTGGTGGGCGCGTTCCTGCTGGGCCTCGGCATCGGCAGCCTGGTGGCCGGCCTCTACGCCGACCGGCTGTCGCGCCGCGCCGCGCTGATCGCGTTCGCGATCTGCGAGGTCGGCATCGCCGTCTTCGCGGTGCTGAGCCCGTGGCTCTACTACGACGTCATCTACAAGGGCCTGCTGCCGCTCGCGGAATCGCGCGGCGTGATCTTCGCGATCGTGTTCGCCGGACTCCTGTGGCCGACCTTCCTGATGGGCTGCTCGCTGCCGTTCCTGTCGAAGGCGATCGTCAGCCAGATCGCGGGCTCGGCGCAGCTCATCGGTTGGCTCTACGGCCTCAACACATTGGGCGCCGGCGTCGGCGCCTTCTTCGGCGGTTGGTACCTGATCGGCACGGTGGGCTTCGACAAGGCGGTCTATGTCGGCGCGTTCCTCAATCTCGTCGTCGCGGCCGGCGGCGTGATGGTGGCGCGCGGCCTCGACCTGGGTGCCGGTGAAGCGACGAAGAAGACGGCTGTTGCGGAGACGGCCGACGGAGTCGTGTGGCGCTGGTCGCTGCTGGTGTTCATCTCGGGCTTCCTGATCGTGGCGCTGCAGATCGTCTGGTACCGGCTGATCGGCGTGCTGCTGCAGTCCAACGGCTACAGCTTCTCGCTGGTGCTGACCGTGTTCCTGCTGGGCGACGCGGCAGGCCTCCTCGTCGGCGCGCGCGTGATCGACCGCATCGCCGATCCGCGGCGCTTCTTCTTCCTGATGCAGGGCATCGCCACGGCGCTGGCGCTGGCCGGCGCCTGGTTCGTCTATCTCGCCATCGGCTCGGGCTTCCTGCCCTCGAGCTTCGTCGACCACGACATCATGGGCCCCAACACCAACGACCCGGCGCTGATCGCCTTCCTGCTGGCGGTGGTCGTGCTGCCGGCCTCGTTCATCATGGGCTTCTCCTTCCCGGTCGTGCAGAAGGCGGTGCAGCGCGACCTCGATCGGCTCGGCAGCCGCGTGGGCTTCGTGCAGCTCGCCAACATCGTGGGCAACAGCATGGGCAGCCTCGTGGCCGGCCTGCTGCTGCTCGACCTCGCGGGGACGGCGGGCACCCTGAAGATCCTGGTGGCGATCGGCCTCGCTTTCGCAGCACTGCAGTTCGCCGGACCGCGCGCGACGCGCTGGGCATACCTGCCCGCGGCGGTGCTGGTGGCCGGGCTGCTGTTCTTCCCCGGCGGCGACGCTTTCTGGCGGCGCCTGCACGGGCTCACGACCGAGAAGGCCTTCGTGTTCGAGGACAAGACCGGGCTCAGCGTGCTCAAGATGGCCAACGCCACGGACGGCAAGCTCTACATCCAGGGCCATACGCAGAGCCGCGTGCCGTTCGACACGGTGCACGCCTATCTCGGCGCCATCGGCCCGCTGACCCACGACGCGCCCAGGCGCGTGCTGGTGATCGGCTCGGGTACGGGCGGCACGCCCTACGCCGCAGGCCTCAATCCCGCGACCGAGAAGGTGAAGGTGATCGAGATCGTGGCGCCGGTGATCGAGACGCTGAAGACCTACGCCGCCGACGGCGGCAAGTCGGGCGTCGACCAATTGCTGTCGAGCAAGCGCTTCGAGGTGGTGGTGGCCGACGGCCGCCATTCGCTGGCCCTCGACCCGGTGCGCTACGACGTGATCGAGGCCGACGCGATCCTGCCGAAGACGGCGCTGTCGGGCCTGCTGAACAGCCGCGAATTCTTCGAGCAGGTGAAGGGCAAGCTGGCGCCGGGCGGCATCTACGTGCAGTGGGCGCCGACCGAGCGCTCCGTCGAGACGTTCCGCTCGGTCTTCCCCTACGTCACCATGGTGCATCCCGCGATGCTGGGCAGCGAGCGGCCGATCCCCTACAGCCGCGAGAAGATCGCCGCACTCCTGGCTCAGCCGAGCGTCGCGGCGCACCTGCGTGAGGCGCGCGTCGACACGGTCGAGCTCGGCAAATGGTTCCAGGACAAGCAGATCGAGGTTCTGAACGACGGCAAGACGGTGCCGGCCAGGTCGCCCAACACCGATTTCTTCCCGCGCGACGAGTACTACCTCAACCGCTGAGGGTGTCGGTGTTGGTGGGGATCACTCGTCCTTGACGTCGGGATCCTCGAGGTCCTTGGCGACGTCGGGGCGGCGCAGCAGGGCGCCGATCTTGTCGGCCTCGTCGAAGGTCCGGTCGATGGCGAAGCGGATCTCGGGCGCGCTGCGCAGG
>SCVT01000226.1 GCA_004296815.1 Reyranella sp.
GCTGTTCATCCTGCAGGTGGCGGGGCTGGCGTGGCTGTTCCTGTCGCGGGGCCGTCCGATGGCGCAGGTTCAGCCGCTGGCGGCAGATTGAGCGAGGCCACGAGGTCGCGCACCTCCTGACGGGCCGCGACGTGGCTCATGGTCAGTGACGGCCCGCCCTTTCCTCGCTTCAGGTCGAGCAGTGTAAGACCGGTCAGGAACAGCTCCTTGTAGATCACGCGCTCGCTGAGGCCCGCCGCAACACGGAAGCCGATACGCTTGGCCAACGCCTCGATCACCGTGCCCATGTCGCGCTTGTTGCGCGCCGCCAGCGACGAGAGCCTGTTGCGCATCACGATCCAGTCGACCGGCCGGCCGCCCTGGACGGCGCGAAGCTGGCGCTGCTTCCACAACGCCTCCGCATAGATCGAGGGCCGCACGATCTTGAGCGTGTCGGGATCGACCCGGGCCAGCAGGTCGAGGTCGATGAAGCTGTCGTTCAGCGGCGTCAGCAGCGTGTCGGCCCAGGTGTGGGCGAGCCGGCTGAGATGCGTGTCGCTGCCCGGCGTGTCGACGATCACAAAATCAGTTGCAGCCACCGCTGGCTCGAGCGCCGCCTCGAGACGGTTGCGCTCGTCGGCTTCGGCTTCCTTGCGATCGTTCAGCGTCGACAGCGTCACCGCCGCATGCAGCGGCATCGGCAGGTCGATGCCCTTGCGGGCGGCGTAGGCCGCACGGTTCTCGACATAGCGGCTGAGTGTCCCCTGACGGGCGTCGAGGTCGAGCGTCGCCACGCGCGCGCCGTCGCTCATCAGCGAGACGGCGATGTGCAACGCCGTGGTCGACTTGCCCGATCCGCCCTTCTCGTTGCCGATGACAAGGACATGCCCGCGGCCCGGAGTCCGGGCCGCCTGGGTCTGGGCAATGCTCGGATTTGGCGCCGGTTGGAAGCCGCTGCTCACGAAGCGTTCACTGGGCCTTGCGGATCCAGACGGCGGTGTCGTGGAACACCGCGCCGCCGTTGGGCCAGCCGGGATCGGCCGAGGTCAACGCGTTGATGCCGATGCCGGTCTCGAAATTGCGGTTGGGCCAGATGCCCTCGACCACGACGACGCCCTTCTGCTGGCCCTTCTTAGGCTTGGCGTTGACGATGGTCTTGCCGCGCTCGTTGCCGATCTCGAGTCGCTCGCCCTCGACGATGCCCATCGCGGTGCAGTCGTCGGGATTCATCAGCGCGGTCGGCCGCACCTCGCGCTTCTGCGAGCTCGGCGTCTCAGTGAAGGTCGAGTTGAGGAACGTGCGCGCCGGCGCCGCCACCAGCCTGAACGGCTTGTCCGTGGTGGCATTGTCGATCACGTCGAAATGGTCGGGCAGCACCGGCATCTCCGCGCCGCGCGGGCCGTAGGCCTTCCAGTCGGGCTTGAAGCGGAACTTCTTGTCGGGCCAGGCGAAGCCGTCCAGGAAGTGCGAGGTCTCGAATCCTAGGTGGAAATCCTGGCCGCCCTTCGCCCAATTGGTCTCGGCATCCCACATGCCCGACACCTTGAGCGTCTCGTCCATGATGTCCCAGACGCTCATGTCGAAGCCGCGATGCTCGGCGCCGAGCCGCTTGGCCAGCTCCGAGATCACGTAGTGGTTCTCGCGGCATTCGCCCGGCGCCTCGACCACGGCCTTGGTCACCTGGAAGAAGGTGTGGCCGCTCGCGGTATAGAAGTCGTCGTGTTCCAGGAACATGGTGGCCGGCAGCACGATGTCGGCGAAGGCCGCCGTCTCGGTCAGGAACTGCTCGTGCACGCAGGTGAACAGGTCCTCGCGCGCGAAGCCCTTGTGAACCTTCTCGAGTTCCGGGCAGACCATCGCCGGGTTGGTGTTCTGGATCAGCAGGCCTGTCACCGGCGGGCCGTTCTTCAACGCCTCCGGGTCGTTGGTCAGGATCGGCCCCATGCGCGACTGGTCGAGCTCGCGGATCGAGGTGTCGACCATCTCGAGCCCCTCGATCAGCGTCTTCTTGATCGGATACATGCCGGTGTGGCCGTAGAGCGCACCGCCGCCCTTGTACTTCCATGCACCCGTGACTGCCGGCAGGCAGGTCACGGCATGCATGTTCGCGGCCCCGTTGCGGCTGCGGCTGAAGCCGTGGTGGCAGCGGATG
>SCVT01000227.1 GCA_004296815.1 Reyranella sp.
GCCGCATGATGCGCGCCGACGAGGAACGTACCCTCGTCGATCTGCGCGCGCATCTGGCCGAGCTGGTGGCCCCGGTCATCGAGCGCTTCCACGGCCGCATCGTGAAGACGGTCGGCGACGGCGTCTTGGTGGAATTCGGCAGTGCCGTGGAAGCAGTGCGGTCGGCTGTCGAACTGCAGCGCGGCATGGCCGAGCGCAACGCCGACGTTCCGGTCGAACGACGGCAGGCCTTCCGCATCGGCCTCCATCTCGGCGACGTGATCGTGTCCGACGACGATATCTTTGGCGACACCGTGAATGTCGCGGCGCGTCTTCAGGGCCTGGCGGCACCGGGCTCGGTCGTGCTCTCGGCCGCCGTCCACGAGCAGGTGAGGGACAAGGTCGCCCTGCCGTTCAAGGATCTCGGCCGTCGCCCGGTGAAGAACATCGACCGGCCGGTGCATATCTACACGCTGGAGCCCGCGGCCCTCGCCGAACCGGGCGCCGCGCCGATGGCCGCCTATAAGCAGCGCAAGCGTGTCGTGATGCTGCTGGCGTCGCTTGCGGTCGCCGCGGTGGCGATCGGCGGTGCCTATGCCTACTACGCCGACCGGCTGCTGCGTACCGAGGAACCGCCACAGGTTGCTGCCGTGAAGCCGCCGGCCGAGACCAGCCTCACGGTCGCGGTCCTGATCTTCACCAACCAGAGCGGCGACCCCGCCCAGGACTATTTCTCCGACGGACTCACCGAGGACATCACGCGGGCCCTCGGCCGCTTCAAGCAGCTGACCGTCATCTCCTACGGCGCGGTGCTGCCGTTCCGTGGCAAGGTGGTGCCCCTGGCGGAGCTCGGCCAGACGTTGCGCGCGCGCTACCTGGTGGGTGGCACAGTGCGCCGCATGGGCCAGCGTGTGCGCGTGACCATCCAGCTCAGCGACGCCACGACGGGAACCCAGCTCTGGGCCGAGCAGTACGACGACGATCTCGGCGACATCTTCGACGTGCAGGAGCGCATTGCGCGCCGCGTGGCGGGCACGCTCGCCGCCAACCTGCAGCAGATCGCCCTGCAGCAGAGCCTGCGCAAGCCGACCGACAATCTCGACGCCTACGATCTCATGCTGCGCAGCCGTGCCATGTCTGCCGATGCGACGCGGCCCGGCAACCGCATGGCGCGCGAGATGCTGGAACGCGCGATGCACGCGGCGCCTACCTACGCCGACATCTATGCCGAGCTGGCAGACGTGACCTTCCAGCGCGCGACCTTCGGCTGGTCGGAGTTCGCCCAACAGGATCTCGAGAATGCGATCCGCTACGCACAGAAGGCGGTCGATCTCGACGAGGAGAACGTACTGGGCCACAGCGTTCTCGCGCGCGTCTACGCTGCCATGCAGAAATACGATCTCGCGCTTGCCGAAGCGGAGCGGGCGCTGGCGATCAACCCGAGTGACGCCGAGGCGCTGCTGGCCCAGGCGGCCGTGCTGTTGTGGACGGGGCGCATCGAGGAGTCGATCGCGAGCGCGGAGTTCGCCGCCCGGCTCAATCCCAATATCGGTCCGGAAGCCTCGCTCAATCTCGGCCTGGCCTACCTGCTCGCCCGGCGCTACGCCGACGCGATCCGGCTGCTCGAGGCGGCGCGCAAGCGCTACCCCAACTACCCGCTGCTCGATTTTCCGCTGGCCGGTGCCTACGCCGAACTCGGCAAGCCGGCCGAGGCCGCGGCCGCGCTGGAGCAGGGGCGGCGGAAGAACCCCTACCTCGACGCCGCGGGCTTCGGCACGCGCTTCGAGGACCCGGCGCTGCAGCGCCGGGTCGAAGAGAGTCTGCGCAAGGCAGGGCTGAACTGACGCCGGCTACTGGCTCGGCATGTCCTTCAGTGTCTTCCAGTTCGCGGCGGCCCGTAGCGCCTGCACCTGGGCCTCGAGGCGGAACCGCTCCTGGCCGGCCGTACCGGAGAAGACATAGAGGTTGCCGTTGGCGATGAGCCAGATCGTGGGATCGGGTTCACGCCTGCTGCCGTTCGCCATGGTCATGGCGCAGAGGCCGCCGAACTGCGGCGCGTACTTCTCGGGGTTGGCCTTGAACATGTCGCGATGGCGGGCGTTGGCGAAGCGATAGCGCACGCCGTCGTAGACCACCTCGAACTCCGCGATACCTGGCGTGGGCGCGGCCAGGGTGAAGTAGGCGACCGGATCGTAGCCTTTGAGACCGAGTCGTTCCGTGGCCGGTGCAGTTTGCGCGACGGCGGGAATGGCCGCCGTCGTGCCACCGAACGCGGCAGCCGTGGCTGCCGACCAAAGGAACGCGCGACGCGTAGACATTTCACTCTCCCACGTACGCCGGCAAGTCAGGCTGTCGCCGGGCCGGCAAATCGCGACGTGAGCCTCAATTAGGGCGGGACGGCGGCGCCTTGTAAATGGTCGTTCAACCTCAGATGGCGGTCGCGGAAGCCTCGCCGCGCGAGCGTTCCAGCATGCGGTGGGCGATCTCGGTCTCGCCAAGCACGATCAGGTTGGCGCCGAGTTTGTCGAGATGCTCGACGGCGGCGTCGGAGTGCGCCCGCGCCAGGATGTCGAGCGACGGATTCATGGCTCGCGCCTGCTGGATCACTTGGCCCGCCTCGAAGGCTTCGGGAATGGTGACGAAGAGGCGGCGCGCCCCGGCGAGGTTGATCGCGGTGAGGAGCGCCGGATCGGCGGCGTTGCCGACATAGACCTCGGCGCCGTCGGCGCGCGCCTTGGCGCCGGCGCTCTCGCCGGCCTCGACCACGATCATCTTGGCGCCGTCGCGCGCCAGGCTGGCGCCGACCAGCGAGCCGACGCGGCCGTAGCCCACGACGATATCGTGATCGTGCAGCGTCGTGGGGACGAGATCGGTCTGCTGCTGGTCGGCTGCAGCGGCTTCCGGTCCCGCGGCGGTCTCGCCCTTGATCCGTTCGAGCAGCGCGAAGATCAGCGGGTTCAGGAGGATCGACATGATGGCGCCGGCGAGGACGAGGTCGCGCGATTCCTTCGGCACCATCTTCAGCTCGATGCCGAGCGCGATCAGGATGAAGGAGAACTCGCCGATCTGGGCGAGGCTTGCGGCGATGGTAAAAGCCACCGCACGCGGGCGGCGGAAGGCGCGCACGATCAGGTAGGCCGCCGCCGACTTGCCGACGACGATGATGGCGACGGTGGCGAGCAGCGCGAGCGGCGCGTCGACGAACACCGCCGGGTTCAGCAGCATGCCGACCGAGACGAAGAACAGCACCGCGAAGGCGTCGCGCAGGGGGATGGCTTCCTCGGCCGCCTGCTGGCTGAGCTCGCTCTCGCGCAGGACCATGCCAGCGAAGAAGGCGCCCAGCGCGAACGACACGTCGAACAGGTGCGCCGCCCCGTAGGCGACGCCGAGCGCGATGGCGTAGACCGCCAGCCGGAAGAGCTCCCGCGAGCCGGTGTGCGCCGTGTAGTGCATCAGCCAGGGGATGAAGCGGCGCCCGACCACCAGCATGATCGCCACGAAGACCGAGACCTTGGCGAGCGTGACCAGCAGGGAGAAGACGATGCGCGTGGCGGGCACGCCGTCGCCGGACATGACGACGGCGAGGGCCGGCAGGAGCACCAGAGCCAGGACCATGGCGAGGTCCTCGACGATCAACCAGCCGACGGCGATGCGGCCACGATCGGTGTCGAGGATGTGTCGGTCCTGCAGGGCGCGGATGAGGACCACGGTGCTGGCGACGGAGAGAGCGAGGCCGAACACGAAGCCCGCGATCGGCGTCCAGCCCAGCGCCCAGGAGAGGCCGGCGCCCATCAGCGTCGCCACGACGATCTGTCCGATCGCGCCCGGCACGGCGATGTGGGCCACGGAGAGCAGGTCCTTCAGCGAGAAATGCAGGCCCACGCCGAACATCAGGAGGATGACGCCGATCTCCGCGAGCTCGGCGGCGAGAGCGGGATCGGCGGTGAAGCCCGGCGTGAAGGGGCCGACCGCGACGCCGGCCAGCAGGTAGCCGACGAGCGGCTGGATCCTGAGCTTCTGGGCGACCAGGCCGAGGATGAAGGCGAGCATCAGACCCGCAGCGATGGTGGCGATCAGCGGGGTTTGATGCTCGAGCATCCGGGGTTTCTCTCCGCGGTGGTGAGGGCTGATTCAGATGTGGCGCGACGCTGCCAAAATTGCAATCTGTCTGAAGGGGATTGGGAGGAAACGAAATGATTATCTCACGACGCGGCACTTTGGCCGGCGGCCTCGCCCTGGCGGCGATGCCCGGATTGCAGGCAGCGGCGCAGAATTTCCCGAACAAGCCGATCCGCTGGGTGATCCCGTTCGCGCCGGGCGGCAACTACGACGTCACCTCCCGCATCGTCGCGGATCCGATGGGCCGCCAGCTCGGCCAGACCGTGCTGGTCGACAACAAGCCCGGCGCCGGTGGCGTGGTCGGCCTCGAGCTCACCTACAACGCGCCGGCCGACGGCTACACCATCGTCATGGCGAGCTTCACCGTGGGCTACGTGGCGCCGATCTTCGCCGGCAAGAAGGAGATGCTCTCCTCGTTCGCGCCGGTCAGCATCCTCACGACCGTGCCGACCCTGGTCGTGGTCCGCGCCGACAGCAAGTTCAAGGACATGAAGTCCCTGCTGGCGGAGGCGAAGGCCAAGCCCGGCACCATCAGCATCGGCCATTCCGGCAACGGCACCACGAACCACGTCTCGATCCTGCGCCTGCAGCTCAACGACAACCTGAAGTTCAACATCATCCCCTATCGCGGCTCCGGCCCCGGCATCGCCGATCTGCTGGCGGGCAATGTCGACAGTTTCGCCGACCAGCTCACCAGCTCGATGCCGCACATCAAGTCGGGCAAGCTGCGGCCGCTGATGACCTTCGGGATGGAGCGCATTCCGGAGCTGCTCGACGTGCCGACCATCGGCGATCTCGGCATCAAGCCGTTCGACGGCGCCACGACCGCCGGCGTGTTCGTCCACGTCGACACGCCCAAGGCCATGATCGCCCGCCTGAACGAAAGCGTCGTGGCCGGCCTCAAGGACGAGACGGCCAACAAGCGGCTGCGCGAGCTGGGCGCCATCGTCCGGCCCTCGACGCCCGAGCAGTTCACGGCCGCCCTCAAGGCCGACGAGGCGAACGTCTCGGAGCTGCTGCGGCTCGGCCTGCTCAAGCCGGAGTGATCGGCCGTAGCGAACTTGTGAAGTCGGGGTCGTTGAAACGCCGGGAGGCGGGTGCCATGTCGTCGGCATGACGACATTGCTCAAGACGATCCTCGTCGTGGCGCTGTTCGGTCTCGCAGGGTGCGCCAATTCCGGCATCCCGCAGGACGGCCGCTACCAGACCCACGGCGGCGGCTGGGACAACTGGCGCGGCTAGCTCACGCGGCCGGCAGCAGCTCCTTCATCACCGCCCACAGCTCGGCCTTGCGCTCGAAGCCGATGCCCGGCGCGTCGGGCATTGCCACACGGCTGTCGACCACGGGGCAGTCGTCGGCGAAGCCGCCAAACGGCGCAAACACCTGCGGATAGGACTCGTTGCCGCCGCACTGCAGGCCGACGGCGATGTTGAGCGCGAACTGATGGCCGCCATGCGGCACGCAGCGCCGGGGCGACCAACCGTGCGCCTTCAGCATCTCGATCGTGCGCAGGTATTCGACCAGCCCGTAGGAGAGGGCGGGATCGTATTGCAGGATGTCGCGGTCGGGCCTGAGCCCGCCGTGACGGATCAGGTTCCGCGCGTCCTGCATGGAGAAGAGGTTCTCGCCGGTTGCGAGCGGCGGTGCGTACTCGGTGGCGAGGGCGGCGTGGGCCAGATAGTCGAGCGGATCGAGCGGCTCCTCGTACCAGCGCAAGTCGAAGCCCTGGATCGCGCGGCCGAACTCGATGGCGGTGGTGAGATCGAACTTGCCGTTGACGTCGACCGCCAGCCGTTCGCCGTGGCCCACGATCTTGAGGACCGCCTCGATGCGCTTCAGGTCCTCGGCGAGCGGCACGCCGCCCACCTTCATCTTCACGCAGGAATAGCCGAGGTCGAGATAGTGCTTCATCTCGTCCTGCAGCCCCTGGAGATCCTTGCCGGGGTAGTAGTAGCCGCCAGCGGCATAGACCCACGCCTTCTCGTCGGCCCGCCCGTTATTGTAGCGGTCGGCCAGCAACTTCCAGAGCGGCACGCGCTTGGCCTTGGCGACGGCGTCCCACAGCGCCATGTCGAGCACGCCGACCGCGACCGAGCGCTCGCCATGGCCGCCCGGCTTCTCGTTCGCCATCATGGCGGCCCAGCACTTAGCCGGATCGATCACGCCCTCGGCATCCAGCAGCGTCTCGGGCTTGGCCTGGCTCAGCCGCGGGATGAAGCGCTCGCCCAGCAGTCCGTGCTGAGCATAGCGGCCGTTGGAGTTGAAGCCGAAGCCCACCACCGGCTTGCCGTCGACCTTCACGTCGGTGACCACCGCCACGACCGATGCCGTCATCTGGCTAAAATCGATGTAGGCGTTGGCGATGTCGGACCGGATGGGCGAGACGATGTCGCGGATGGCGACGATGCGCATGGATGACCCTCAGGAAGCGTAGACGTTGCGGCGAGTCTGGCGCAGCAGCAGCCACCACGCCACCGCGCCGTTCAGCAGGTTCCAGGCGATGCCGTTGATGAAGGCGGCGCGGTAGGAGCCGGTCATGTCGAACAGCACGCCGCCCATCCAGCCGCCCAGCGCCATGCCGACCAGGGTGGACGAGATCGCAAGCCCGACGCGGAAGCCGGCCTCCTTGGGCGGGAAGTATTCGCGCACGATCAGGGCGTAGGACGGCACGATGCCGCCCTGGAACAGGCCGAACATCGCCGAGGCGAGGTAGAGCGAATTCAGGGAGTCGTCGATCAGGTAGAAGACCAGCGCCACGCACTGCA
>SCVT01000749.1 GCA_004296815.1 Reyranella sp.
GCTCTTCCGATCTGCGCCGCGCCCACAGGACAGGATTGCCGCGCTTGCCACCGACCGTCGGCACGCAGATCGAGCGGCCCTCGACCGGACTGAACGCGGCCATCAGGCGATCGAGCAACGCCGCGCCGACGCCCGGCATGTCTCCGAGCTGGACGATCGCAGCATCGATGGTCGACCCGAGGGCCGCGATGCCCGTGCGCACCGAGGTGCTGAGCCCTTCGGCGAAGTCGGGGTTGGTGACGAAGCGGATCCGCGACTTGGGCGGGATCGCCTTTTCGATAGCGGGCCTCACCTGGTCGGCCATGTGGCCCAGCACGACCACAACCTCGACGGCCTGCGACGCCAACGCCGCCTTCACCGCATGCACGACGAGCGCCTGGCCCTCTGCGTCGGCAAGAAGCTTGTTCGGGCCGCCCATGCGCGTGGAGCGACCGGCCGCGAGGACCAGCACAGCGACACGCGGCGCCTGCTGGGGTCCCTCGCCTTCGCTGTCGCTGTCGTCGCGCGGCTGCGGCCGGCTGGCGATCTCGGCCAGCAAGCCGCCCGCGCCCATGCGCACGATCTCGGCGCGACCGACCGGCAGTCGTGCCGCGAGGCGCTCCAGCACCATGTCGAAGCCGTTGTACTTGGGCGACTTGGCGCAGCCCGGCAGGCCGAGCACCGGCTTGCCGTCGAGCTCGCCGGTCAGCAGCAGGTTGCCGGGATCGACCGGCATGCCGAAGTGATGGACCTTGCCGCCCGCACCCTCGATGCCAGCCGGCACCACGTCCGCGCGATCCACGATCGCCGAGGCACCGGCGATCAGGAACAGATCGCAGCCTTCCGACTTCAGCTCCGCGAGCGCACCCGCGATCTCCTTGGCGTCATGCCCAACGCGACGCTCGCCGCCCAGCACGCTGCCGAGCGACGTCAGCCGTTTGGTCGTCGTGCTGACGGCCTTGTCGAGAACCTTGTCACGGGTGCCCGGAAGCCTGGTCTGCACGAGGCCGGCGCGCATCGCCTTGAAGGGCGCGACAGAGATCATCGGCCGGTTCGCTGCCTTCGCGACCTCGAGGGCGCGCGCGACTGCCGACCGCGGCGCCGCGTAGGGGATGATCTTCACCGTCGCCACCATCTGGCGCGGCTCGACCCTGGCAAACGGCGGCAGCGTAGCGACCGTGACCGACTCGTGCAGCTCGTTCAGCTCGTCGATGCGCGTGTGGTCGACGACGGCGAGCCCGGCTTCCCGCGCAAAATGGTTGCAGCGGCCGGTGAAGGGCGCGGTGATCTCGATCCCCTCGCCCGCCAGCGCCTTGGCGATCGTCTGGGCGGCCTGGTCCTCGTGGATATCGTCCGGGTCGAGGCGTGCAGCCACGATCGAGGAGACGCCGGCCGCCTTCAGCTTCTCGACG
>SCVT01000019.1 GCA_004296815.1 Reyranella sp.
GCCGAAGCCCATCTCGCCGGTGGCGAGGCGCACCGCGGCGCGCGTCACCGTCATCTCGCCGGCGCAGAAGGGCTGGCCGTTGCCGGAGATCCGGCCGTGCAGCATGACGAGCCCGATCTCGGGGCGGCGCAGGACCGTCCAGTAGGGGGTGGGCGCCAGCGCCTGCCACAGCGCGTCGAGGCGCGCGGGCGGCGCCTTTGCGAGGACGGAAAGCCACCGGCGGCGGCGGTCGGCCGACCCGGTTTGGTCGAGGTTCGAAGACATGGGCGCTCGCGAAAGAAGCGCACCATCGAAGGGTCGCGTTACCGTTCCGAGGGGGTGGCGTTAACTGTTTGTGACAGTGCCGCAGCCTATCCCCAGACCATACAACCCATTGATATAGCTATACTTTTACACTGAGCGCCGACTCATCCTCAGACAGCGTAACCGAACTGTCATATATTCGTCATAGGACAGAGACGTCGGACACCTAGGGGATGGGCGCTTCGAATTTCCGAAGGAGAGGACCCTATGAACCTGAGCAAGATCGTCCTGACGGCGGCCGCGTTGGCGCTGTCTCCGGTCGCCGCGTACGCCATCGACATTTCGGGCGCCGGCGCGACCTTCCCGTACCCGATCTACGCCAAGTGGGCCGACGCCTACAAGAAAGAGACCGGCAACGGCCTCAACTACCAGTCGATCGGCTCGGGCGGCGGCATCAAGCAGATCAAGGCCAAGACCGTGACCTTCGGCGCCACCGATGCCCCGCTGCCGGGCAAGGAGCTCGACGAGTCGGGCCTCGCGCAGTTCCCCGCGGTGATGGGCGCGATCGTGCCGGTCGTGAACCTCGAAGGCATCAAGCCGGGCGAGCTCACCCTCGACGGCCCGACGGTCGCCAACATCTATCTCGGCGCGATCAAGAGCTGGGATGATCCGGCGATCGCCAAGCTCAACCCGAACACCAAGCTGCCGAAGCAGGCGATCGTCCCGGTGCGCCGCTCCGACGGCTCGGGCACGACCTACAACTTCGCCTACTACCTCGCCGAGATCAGCCCGGAGTGGAAGTCCAAGGTCGGCGTCTCGACGGCGCTGCAGTGGCCGGTCGGCATCGGCGCCAAGGGCAACGAAGGCGTTGCCGGCAACGTCGCCCAGACCAAGGGCTCGATCGGCTATGTCGAGTACGCCTACGCCAAGCAGAACAAGCTGATCCACACCAAGATGATCAACAAGGCCGGCAAGACCGTCGAGCCGAACGCGACGACCTTCCAGGCCGCCGCCGCCAACGCCGACTGGAAGTCGGTTCCCGGCTACGGCGTGATCCTCGCCAACCAGCCCGGCGACCAGTCGTGGCCGATGACCGCCGCGACCTGGATCCTGCTCTACAAGAAGCCGGAGAAGGCGGCCGAGACGGCCGAGGCCCTGAAGTTCTTCGCCTGGTCCTACGCCAAGGGCGACAAGATGGCCGAGGAGCTCGACTACGTGCCGATGCCGGACAACGTCGTGAACGACATCCTCAAGATGTGGTCGGCCGACGTGAAGGACGGCAGCGGCAAGCCGCTGTACTCGCCGACGAACTGATCGTCGCGAGCTGAAATGGATGGGGCGGGTGGCGACACCCGCCCTCGTCCGAGGGGAGAGGGATGGAGCCGTCGAGGGGGCGTGACGTGAGCGAAGTGGCTTTGAAGGGTGCGGACGCACCTGTCGCCGTAGCGGCCTCGCGGGCGGCCGTGCTGAGGCGGCTGCGCCTCACCGACATGATCTTCCACGGCCTGACGCGCGGGGCGTCGCTCGCGGTGCTCGCGCTGCTGGGCGGTGTGATCCTCTCGCTGGTCTACGGTGCGGCGCCCGCGCTCAGCACCTTCGGCTTCGGCTTCCTGTTCGACGAATCGTGGAACCCGGTGACCGAGAGGTTCGGCGCCCTGGCCCCGATCTTCGGAACGCTGGTCACCTCCGCCATCGCCATGCTGATCGCCGTGCCGGTCGGCCTGATGATCGCCTTCTTCCTGACCGAGCTCTGCCCGATGATGCTGCGCCGCCCGATCGGCATCGCCATCGAGCTGCTGGCCGGCATCCCCAGCATCATCTACGGCATCTGGGGCCTGTTCGTGTTCGCGCCGTTCATGCAGCAGTACGTGCAGCCCCTTTTCATCGACAGCTTCGCCAACGTGCCGGTGCTGTCGACTCTGTTCGCCGGCCCGCCCTACGGCATCGGCATGTTCACCGCCGGCCTGATCCTCGCGATCATGGTGCTGCCCTTCGTGACCTCGATCTCGCGCGACGTGTTCGATGCGGTACCGCCGGTGCTCAAGGAAGCGGCCTACGGCGTGGGCTGCACGACCTGGGAAGTGTTCCGATACGTGGTGCTGCCCTACACCCGCATCGGCGTCATCGGCGGCTTCATGCTCGGTCTCGGCCGTGCACTCGGCGAGACCATGGCCGTCACTTTCGTGATCGGCAACGCCCACCACGTCTCGGCCTCGCTGTTCGCGCCCGGCACGACGATCTCGGCCTCGATCGCCAACGAGTTCACCGAGGCGGTCGGCGACCTCTACACCTCCTCGCTGATCGCGCTGGGCCTGATCCTGTTCTTCATCACCTTCTGTGTGCTGGCGATCGCGCGTTACCTGCTGCTGCGCTTGCAGAAGCAGGGAGGGAAGTAGAGCCATGCCCGACATGACCATCGCCACCGCCAACAGCCCGCTCTACTCGGGGCGCCGGCGCCGCAACGCCATCGCCAAGAGCCTTGCCCTCGCCGCCACGATCTTCGGCCTGGGCTGGCTGGTCCTCATCCTGGGCGTCCTGATCTACCAGGGGATCGGCGGGCTTTCGCTCGCTGTGTTCACCGAGATGACGCCGCCGCCCGGCGCCGCCGGTGGCCTGCTCAACGCTATCGCCGGAAGCATCGTGATGACGGTGCTGGCCGTGCTGATCGGCACGCCGATCGGCATCCTGGCCGGCACCTATCTCGCGGAGTACGGGCGGCACGACAAGATCTCGTCGGTCGTGCGCTTCATCAACGACATCCTGCTCTCCGCGCCCTCGATCGTGATCGGCCTGTTCGTCTACGAGATCATGGTCGCGCCGATGGGCCATTTCTCGGGCTGGGCCGGCGCCGTGGCGCTCGCCGTGATCGTGATCCCGGTCGTGGTCCGCACCACCGAGGACATGCTCACGCTGGTGCCCGACACGCTGCGCGAGGCCGCCGCCTCGATCGGCCTGCCGCGCGCCCACATGATCGTCCGCATCGCCTACCGGGCGGCGCAGGCCGGCATCGTCACCGGCATCCTGCTGGCCGTCGCCCGCATCTCGGGCGAGACCGCACCGCTCCTGTTCACTGCCCTGAACAACCAGTTCTGGAGCATGAACATGAACGCGCCGATGCCCAGCCTGCCGGTCGTCATCTTCCAGTTCGCGCTGTCGCCCTACGCCGAATGGCAGAAGCTCGCCTGGACCGGCGCGCTCCTGATCACCGTCACCGTGCTGGCGCTCAGCATCATCGCCCGTTCCCTCACCGCGAGGAAGTCGTCATGAGTCTCCAGACCGCCGTTCCCGTCGCCACGCACGCCAAGATCGACACGGCGGGCCTCGCCGAGAAGATCTCGATCAAGAACCTCGAGTTCTTCTACGGCGACAGCCGCGCCCTCAAGGGCATCAGCCTGTCGCTCTACGCCAACAAGACCACGGCCTTCATCGGACCGTCGGGCTGCGGCAAGTCGACCCTGCTGCGCATCCTGAACCGGATGTACGACCTCTACCCGGGCCAGCGCGCCACGGGCGACGTGCTGTTCGACGGCGAGAACCTGTTGCGCGAGGGCCAGGACATCAACCTGCTGCGCGCGCGCATCGGCATGGTGTTCCAGAAGCCGACGCCGTTCCCGATGACGATCTACGAGAACATCGCCTTCGGCGTGCGTCTCTACGAAAACCTGCCCAAGTCCGAGCTCGACGGCCGTGTCGAGCAGGCGCTGCGCCGTGCGGCGCTGTGGGACGAGGTCAAGGACAAGCTCGGCGCCAGCGGCCAGAGCCTCTCGGGCGGCCAGCAGCAGCGCCTCTGCATCGCGCGCACCGTCGCGGTGAAGCCCGAGGTCATCCTGTTCGACGAGCCCTGCTCGGCGCTCGATCCGATCTCGACCGCCAAGATCGAGGAGCTGATCGACGAGCTGAAGCAGGACTACACGATCGTGATCGTGACCCACAACATGCAGCAGGCGGCGCGCGTCTCCGACTTCACCGCCTTCATGTATCTCGGCGAGCTCGTCGAGTTCGGCAACACCGCGACGCTGTTCACCACCCCGACCGACAAGCGCACCCAGGCCTACATCACCGGCCGCTTCGGCTGACCGGCAAGAAGAAGGGAAAGATCATGGCCGAACATACCCTCAAGCGTTTCGACGAGGAGCTCGAGAAGCTCAGCGCCACCATCAGCGAGATGGGCGGCCTGGCCGAGAGCCAGCTCGCGCAATCCCTGGTGGCGCTGCGCGAGCGCGACACCGAGGCGGCCGAGAAGGTGATCGCCGAGGATCAGCGGGTCGACGCGCTCGACGAGGCGGTTCAGGCGCAGACGGTCCAGCTGCTGGCGCTGCGCCAGCCGATGGCGGTCGATCTGCGGGTCATCCTCTCCTCGATCAAGATCGCGGCGGCGCTGGAGCGCATCGCCGACTATGCCAAGAACACTGCCAAGCGCAGCATCGTGCTGACCGGCGGCAATGCCCCGCTCTCGGCGGTCAACGGCATCGATCGCCTCGGCCGCCTGGTGCGCACCGCGCTCAAGGACGTGCTCGATGCCTTCGCCCACGGCGACGTGGCCAAGGCGCACGACGTGTGGCAGCGCGACGAGGAGATCGACCAGGTCTACACCGGCCTATTCCGCGAGCTGCTGACCTACATGATGGAGGATCCGCGCACGATCACCGCGTGCACGCATCTGCTGTTCATGGCCAAGAACATCGAGCGGGCCGGCGACCACGTCACCAACATCGCCGAGCTGGTGAGCTTCCGCACGACCGGCCACGGCTTCGACGAGGTGCGACCCAAGGGCAGCGCCGCCCTCTACGCGGCAGGTAACGCGCCGTGAGCATGGTGGCGACCAGCCCCAACCGCCGCGACGCCCAGGGCCCGTCGATGAAGCCGCGCGTGCTGATCGTCGAGGACGAAACCGCCCTGGTCGAGCTGCTGCGCTACAACCTCGAACAGTCGGGCCTGCGGGTCGCCGTGGCCTATGACGGCGAGGAGGCGCTGCGCGCCGTGCAGGAGGACGTCCCCGACCTCATCCTGCTCGACTGGATGCTGCCCCTGATGTCGGGCATCGAGGTCTGCCGCCAGCTCCGCCGCCAGACCGCCACCGCCAACGTGCCGATCATCATGCTGACGGCGCGCGGCGAGGAGGGCGACCGCGTGCGCGGGCTCGACGCCGGCGCCGACGACTATGTGCCCAAGCCCTTCTCGCCGACCGAGCTGGTGGCGCGCATCCGTGCCGTGCTGCGTCGCATCCGGCCGGCGCTGGCCGACGAGGCGCTCTCCTACGCCGACATCGTGATGGATCTGGTAGCGCACCGGGTGACCCGCGGCGGCAAGCCGCTGCATCTCGGGCCGACCGAGTTCCGCCTGCTGCGCCACTTCATGGAGCATCCCGGCCGCGTCTTCAGCCGCGAGCAGCTCCTCGACGCGGTGTGGGGCAAGGACGTCTATGTCGAGGCCCGCACCGTCGACGTGCATATCCGCCGCCTGCGCATCGCGCTGAACGGCGAGACCGATGCCGACGTGATCCGTACCGTCCGCGCCGCCGGCTACGCCCTCGACGCCACGCCGGGCTGACGGGTTCATCCCCGTTTTCCACACCGGCGGTCACGGTTTTGTAGCGCGGACCTCCTACACAGAGGGTGCCCGTTCCGAGCCGGCTCCCCACGCCCCGCTCCCGGAATGGGCCGGTTCCCCCGGCTCGGACGACACCCGATGCCGATTTACTG
>SCVT01000228.1 GCA_004296815.1 Reyranella sp.
GTGCGCGCCGCCCTCGACCGCGCGCTGCTGCGGCACGACTGGGACGCCATCGTCTTCGACAGCATCTCCGGGGGCTGGGCGCTGGGGGCGGTGCTGCACCATTGCCGGCTGTCCGATCGGGCGCCGGCGATGGTCCATATCGCGCACAACCATGAAACGACCGTGGCGCGTCGCATCGCCGAGGCCGCAAGCGGGCTGCGCCGGCTTTATCGCAACGTCGACACCGCCAAGGTGGCGTGGCTCGAGCGGCGGCTGGTGGCGGCGTCGGCGCTCGTGACGTCCAACACGCCGGAGGACGTCGCGACCTTCGAGACGATGAAGCATTCGCCGGTGCTGTTCCTGCCGCCGGGCTACGACGGGCCGCGGGTCGAGCGGCGCACGATCGACGCCAGTGTGCCGCGGCGGGCCGTGCTGGTCGGCAGCTACGACTGGCCACCCAAGCGTATCAGCCTGGAGAAGTTTCTGGAGGTGGCCACGCCGCGCTTCGCCGCAGCGGACGTCGCCCTGCAGATCGTGGGCACGGCCGCGCCCGACTACATCGAGGGCCTGCGCCGGCGCTTCCCCGGCGTCACCTTCACCGGCCCGGTGGATGACGTGCAGCCTTACATGGCGGCGGCACGGATCGCGCTGGTGCCCGACCTGCTGGGGGGCTTCAAGCTCAAGGGGCTGGACTATGTCTTCAACCGGCTGCCGATCTGCGCGATGCGGGTCGCACTGCCGGCGATGCCGCTGGTGGACGGTGAGAGCGTCGATCACTTCGACAGCCACGAGGCTCTGGCGGATGGCGTGATCGCGTTGATCGACGACTTCGCGACCTTGAATGCGCGCCAAGAGCGGGCCTGGGCCGCCTGCCTCGACGAGTTCGACTGGCCGCGCCTCGGCCGCCGCCTCGTCGACGCGATCGCGAAGGTCGTTCCGGCTCAGAGCGTCGCGAGCCGGGCGGAGATGCGGTCCATGGTGCTGGCGGGCTCGTCGGCCGGCAGGAAGATGAAGTTGTAGATGTAGCTGCCGAAGCGCTTCCGCGCCGTCAGCGGCGCGGTGAGGTCGGGCAGCTTGTCGGGCCGCTGCATCTCGTCGATCGAGAAGGCGCCGATCGGCTCGAGCTTGCCCTGGCGCACGAAGTGGCCGGTGTAGCCCAGGCGGTCGAAGTAGGCGCGGGCACGGGCGAGCCCGCCGGGCGAGAGGCGATCGTCGACCTCGACCAGCAGGCGCGGGCGGCAGCGGCGGATGGTCTGCACTGCACCGTCGAGCACGGCCTGCTCGTGACCTTCGACGTCGATCTTGATGAAGCCGACGCGGCCCTTGTAGACGGCGTCCAGCCGATCCATCGGCACCTCGATGGCGCGGCTCGCCGGATAGGTCTCCGAGGCGTCGGCCGAGATGGTCGAGCAGCCCGTCACCACGACGCCGTCGACCACCGGCATGTGCAGCTCGACCGTGCCTTCGCGATCGGACAGGGCCACCTGCTCGACCGCCACGTCGTTGCCGGGGAACTTGTCGCGCAGCGCGCGGGCCAGCACGGGCATCGGCTCGAAGGCGATCACCTTGCGCGCGTGGCGGCGGAGATAGTGCACGTAGGAGCCGTCGTTGGCGCCGACATCGATCGCATCGGCGTCGCGCCGGCACAGGAATTCCAGCAGGTGCAGCTCGACTTCGCCGTAACGGCCATAGAAACGCGCCTCGCGCCAGTTCAGCAGCGACTGCGGCAGGAACGAGCGCAGCGTCTGCCGTGCCTCGACGGGAAGGAGAGCCTGGACACCCATGGGACGCCTCGCGGATGGTTTCAGACGGCTAAGCCTAGGCCTGCGACGGGCGACATGGCGTGATCAGGCAGTGACCGTGCGAATCGACCGCTCGGCCCCGTTGTCCGATGGGCATCAGCGCGTACCGGTCGGCAAAGAAGGGCGAGTGCGCTCATTGCAATCACCGGCCGAAGGGCCACTTCCAAAGGTAGCCCAGGCCGCCCGCTCGACGGGCTCGCGGTTCGATTGAAGCCGCCGGCGCATCGGCTCCCTTGATCGATCGAGAAAGCAAAGGCCATGACGAAATCCCGCGTCGAGGCCGCCTCCGCCCGCTCGCGGCGACCGACGTCCGACAAGGCCGCGCGGCGTTACCGACGCCTCTCCAATGTCGCCCTCACCAGGGACGTCCTGATCGCGCTGGCGCTGCTCGCGGCGTTGGGCGTCCTCATCGGTGCGACCTCGGCCAGTGGGGACTTGCTGGCACTTCGCTGAACCGGAGAAGAATCATGACGAATTGGCACTGGCACGACCCACCGATCCTGTTTCCCATCTTCCTGACGCTTCTGATCGTGGGTTACGCGCTGCTTCGCGCGCCCGCGTAAGGCCGCTCTACGAAAGGTGCGGCGACTCCTTTTCGAGGTCGACATCGACCTGGATGCCCGCGTTCCGGGCGGTGCCGGCGAGACCGTTGGCGGCGAGGAGGGCATCCCTTTGGGTAAGGTAGTCGCCGTAGAACCGGCGGTCGCGCACGACCTGCCACACACCCTTGCGCAGCCTGACCCCGATGGAGACGCGTGCCTGGACGTGCGGGCCCGGAACGGGCGGTTGCGGCAAGGCCCGTTCCTCCCCGGGAGCGGCACCATCCGCCGCCAGCGCGACATCGAGCTCCTCGCCGAAGAGTTGCACGACCTGAGTCGTCTCGCCGGGCTCAGGGTGGGCCGGCAGGTGAAGCATCGTCGCGGTGCGCCGGTAGGCCGTGAAGCTCACGCCCTCGATCGGCTCCTCCTCCGTGACCACGAGATAGGTACCCGGCGGCTGCTGGCCGTCGAGCGCGGACAGGACGAAGGGGCGCGTGAACGTCACCGTCCTCTGGCTGGACCTCATAGCCGGCTCGACGCGGTATTGGGCGTGGGAGCGCTCCGGGGCGTCAGGTTGCGGCCGTCCATCAGGATGTCGACCTCGCGCTGGGCCGCCGCCTTCTTGGAGCCGTACTTGGCCATGATCTGCTCCACGAGCTCGTCGTTCGTCGTGGTGTCGACCAGCTCCTGGCGGGAGAACTTGCTCCACTTCAGGGCGATCTCCTTGAGGATGTCCTCTCGGTCGGTGTCGGTGGAGGCTCCACTGGCTCCTGTCGTCATGCGGTTGACCATGGTGTCTCCTGGGGTGGCGTCCTGCCGGCGAACGTTCGTTCGTTCGGGCGGCGCCTTCCTGTATGTGGGGCGGCGGGCGTCCCTCCAGCAGGGGCCTCGCCACTTCTATTTCCAGATGCTGCCCGAATCGGCTGGACAGGCCGCCGCTTCGCGCCGCGCAGACAGGAGGACGAGGTCATGAGCGACAAGCCGATCGAGCTCGACAGCCATCGCGGCATGGCCGCACAGCACGAGACCGAGCTGCGCCGGCTGGTCTCGGAGGTCGAGGCCAACGAGGCGGCGCTCCGCACGCGCCAGGAGGAGATCGAGCGTCGGCTGCTGGCGCTGCCCGCCGAGAGCTGGCCGCAGGCCGCCGACAAGGCGCGCTACCTGCTCGGCCGCTACGCCGCGACCGCCGCCGGCGGCGACGCGCGCACCCGGCAGATGATCGCCGCGGTCATCGATGATTTCGAAAGATTGGCGGCGGCTCCACCGGCCTAGGCCGCAGGCGCTCGCTGCATCGACTCGATAGGGCAACGGCATTTCCGGCCGGCGGTCGGCCCGGTCATTTTTCCCGGCATCGCAACTCCCGTTCCCGGAGCATCACATGTCTTCTTGTCTCGCCCAGGCTTGTGCGTCGGTCGTGCTCGCCTTTTCCCTGATGTTCGGCGCCGTCCAGGCGCCCGCCCGCGCCGAGCTGCCGCCGGCACCAACCGCCAACGCCGCCGGGATCATCGCCGTGCCCTCGGCCTACGGCATCGTCGAGACCGTCGAGCGCCTGCAGAAGGACATCGCGGACAAGGGCATCATGTTCTTCGGCGTCGTCGACCAGGGTGGGCTCGCCGCGGTTTCCGGCGTGCCGGGCATCAAGCCGTCGAAGCTGCTGCTGTTCGGCAATCCGCCGCTCGGCACCCAGTTCCTCGGCGCCAGCCAGCAGGCCGGCCTCGACTGGCCGGTGCGCATGCTCGTCTACCTGGAGGCGCCGGGGA
>SCVT01000229.1 GCA_004296815.1 Reyranella sp.
GCCGCGCCGGCCACGCGCTCGGCATCGATGTGCGTCGCGTGCCGACCACGCGCAACGACTTCAAGGCCGATGTCGGCGCCATCTCATCCAAGATCGACGACAACACGATCGGCATCGTGGGCTCCGCACCCTGCTATCCGTTCGGTGTGTTCGACCCGATCCGCGAGCTGGGCGCGTTGGCGCAAGCGCGCGGGCTCTGGCTGCATGTCGACGCCTGCGTCGGCGGCTTCCTCTCGCCTTACGTGAAGCGGCTGGGCCACGCGCTGCCGGACTGGGACTTCTCCGTGCCCGGTGTCAGCAGCATCTCGGCCGACCTGCACAAGCACGGCATGGCAGCCAAGGGTGCCTCGCTGATGATGCTGCGCTCCAAGGAGCTGAAGGAGAAGTATCAGACCTTCGACTTCAAGGAGTGGGAGCGCGGCCCCTACGTCGCTTGGACGATGCAGGGCACGCGGCCGGGTGGCGCCGTGGCCGCCGCGTGGGCGACGCTGCAGCATCTCGGCGACGAGGGCTACCTGCGCTGTGCGCGCATGATCATGGACAACAAGAAGGGCCTGCTCGAGGGCATCGCCCGAATCCCGGGCCTGGCCGTGCTGGAACCCAGCGAGCTCTCGATCTTCGTCACGCGCTCGGCCGATCCCGGCCTCGATATCGGCGCGGTGTCCGACGCCATGGGCACGAAGGGCTGGCTGATCGGCCGTCAGGTCGAGCCCCCCGGCATCCACATGCACCTGAACCCCAGCCACGAGCGCATGGTCGGGGATTATCTGGCGGACCTCGGTTGGGCGGTCGGCGAGGCCCGCCGCAGCGGCCTCAGGTCCGGGCCGGCCGGGTCGACCTACTGAGCGGGGGAAATCCCGGATAAAGGCGGCCGGTCGGGGCTTTTGCGGCGTTGACTTGGGGGCCTTCCTGCGTATATTCCGCCCTCCTCCGGCGGGTCTTGCAGGCCCGCCGTGCTCTTTCGTGCTTTCCGGCATTTTGGGCCTGTCCCTGCTCCATCCCCTAGGGGTGGTGGGGGAGACGGGGTCCGGGTCGGGGGCTTCTAGTCAGGTGTCATCATGATCGCCGTTATTCGCACTGGTGGAAAGCAATACACGGTCGCCGCCGACGACCAGCTCACGGTCGAGAAGATCGAGGGCGAGGCCGGCGCCAAGGTCGAGTTCACCGACGTGCTGATGGTCGGCGACAAGGTCGGCGCGCCGACCGTGGCCGGCGCCAAGGTCGTGGGCTCGATCGTCAAGCAGGCGCGTGGGCCGCACCTGATCGTCTTCAAGAAGCGCCGTCGCCAGAACTCGCGGCGCAAGAACGGCCATCGTCAGGACCTGACGGTGGTCAAGATCGAACAGATCGTCGCCTGAGCTAGAGCGACCGGAGAGTAACGATGGCACACAAAAAAGCAGGCGGCTCCTCGCGTAACGGCCGCGACTCGGACGGCAAGCGCCTGGGCGTGAAGCGGTTCGGCGGCCAGAAGGTCCTGTCGGGCAACATCCTCGTCCGCCAGCGCGGCACCAAGATGAGCCCCGGCGAGAATGTCGGCGTCGGCCGTGACCACACGCTGTTCGCGACCGCCAACGGCGTCGTGTCCTTCCGCACCCGTTCGGGTGGCAAGGTCGAGGTGAACGTGCTCCCGGCGCCGGCACTGGCCGCCGAATAGCCGTTCCCGTCCGATCGGATTTCGAAGGGGGAGCGGTTCGCCGTTCCCCCTTTTCATTTCTGGACCCCAACCGATGAAATTCCTCGACCAGGCCAAGATCTACATCCGCTCCGGCAACGGCGGCGCGGGATGCGTGGGCTTTCGCCGCGAGAAGTTCATCGAGTTCGGCGGACCGGACGGCGGCGACGGCGGGCGCGGCGGCGATGTGATCGTCGAGTGTGTCGACGGCCTCAACACGCTGATCGACTATCGCTACGCCCAGCACTTCAAGGCCGAGACCGGCCATCATGGCATGGGCAGCCAGCGCACCGGCGGCAAGGGCAAGGACGTCGTGCTGCGCCTGCCGCGCGGCACGCAGATCTTCGCCGAGGACAACGAGACGCTGCTGCTCGACATGACCGAGATCGGCCAGAAGGTCATACTCGCCAAGGGCGGCGACGGGGGCTACGGCAACCTGCACTACAAGACCTCGACCAATCGCGCGCCGCGCCGCGCCGACAAGGGCTGGCCGGGTGTGGAAATGGCGCTGTGGCTGCGCCTGAAGCTGATCGCGGATATCGGCCTCGTCGGCCTGCCCAACGCCGGCAAGTCGACGTTCCTGTCGAGCAATTCCAACGCGCGGCCCAAGATCGCCGACTATCCGTTCACGACCCTGCATCCCGGCCTCGGCGTCGTGAAGGTGGGCGACCGCGAGTTCGTGATGGCCGACATTCCGGGCCTCATCGAAGGCGCGCACGAAGGCGCGGGTCTCGGCACACGCTTCCTCGGCCATGTCGAGCGTTGCCGCGCCCTGCTCCATCTGGTCGACGGCACACAGGACGACGTCGCCGGCGCCTACAAAACGGTGCGCAGCGAGCTGCGCGCCTATGGCGGCAATCTCGCGCGCAAGAAGGAGATCGTGGCGCTCAACAAGACCGACGCCATGACCGAAGAGGACATCGAGGCCAAGCGCGCGACGCTCGCCAAGGCCAGCCGTAAGACCGTGCATGTCATCTCCGGCGTCTCGGGCCAGGGCGTGCAGCCTCTGCTGCACGAGCTGATGAAGCTCGTCGAGAAACAGACGGCGAAAGCTGCGGCATGAGCTCGCTTTCCTCGGCCCGCCGGTTGGTCGTGAAGATCGGCTCCTCGATCCTGGTGGACGAGGCGAAGGGCGAGGTACGGCGGGACTGGCTGGAGGCGCTGACCGACGACGTGGCACGCCTGCACAATAAGGGCTGCGAGGTCGTGCTGGTTTCGTCCGGCGCCATTCGCCTCGGCCGCACGAGCCTGAAGCTCGCCTCTGGACCGCTGCGGCTGGAGGAAAGCCAGGCCGCCGCCGCGACAGGCCAGATCCGCCTCGCCCAGGCCTATCAGGAAGCGCTGGCACGCCACGGCATCACGGTCGCGCAGGTCCTGCTCACGCTGCACGATTCGGAGGAGCGCCGCCGCTACCTCAACGCCCGCCAGACCATGGCGACGCTGCTCGGCCTTCGCGCCGTGCCGGTGATCAACGAGAACGACACGGTCGCCACCGACGAGATCCGCTTCGGCGACAACGACCGCCTCGGCGCACGCGTCGCGGAGATGATCTCGGCCGATACCCTGGTGCTGCTCTCCGACATCGACGGGCTCTACACCGGCGATCCGCGCAGTGACTCCTCCGCGAAGTTCATCCCCGAGATCCGCGAAATCACGCCGGAGATCGAGGCGATGGCGGGCGTCGCGGCCTCGGAACTGTCGAACGGCGGCATGGTGACCAAGCTGATGGCTGGCCGCATCGCCATGGCCGCCGGCTGCTCGATGGCGATCGCCGACGGCCGCAAGGTCGGGGCGCTCGGCGCCCTGATCGACGGCAAGGCGCGCTGCAGCTGGTTCCTGCCCGAGGGCTCGCCACTCTCGGCCCGCAAGAAGTGGATCCGGGGCTCGCTCAAGACCTCGGGGTCTCTCGTCGTCGATGCCGGCGCGGTGAAGGCGCTTTCATCGGGCAAGAGCCTGCTGCCCGCCGGCGTGACGTCGGTCGACGGTGAGTTCCGCCGCGGCGACGTGGTCGACGTGCGCGACCCCAACGGCCGGGTGCTGGCCCGCGGCTTGGTGGCCTACGCGGCCGAAGATGCCCGCCGTATCGCCGGCCGCAAGAGCGCTGAGATCGAGAAACTGCTGGGCTTCCGCGGTCGCGACGA
>SCVT01000020.1 GCA_004296815.1 Reyranella sp.
GCCGTTGTGGCTTCTGGCTCGTGACAATGCCGGCAAGGTGCAAGGTGGCGTGCTGGGGCAGACCTATTGGTCGTGGTGCGTGATCGACGTGCTCGCCGTGGCCGAACCCTATCGTCGCCAGGGCATCGGTTCACGCTTGCTCGCGAAAGCCGAAGAGATTGCGCGCGGCCGCGGCTGCATTGGCGTCCGCCTCGACACCGTGAGCTTCCAGGCCCCCGACTTCTACCGGCGCCACGGATACACCGAATTTGGCCGCCTCGACGACTATCCGCCGGGCCACACGTATCACTGGTTCATGAAAAGGTTCTGAGGTCGGCGTCGCCGCCGCCTCTTTGTATCGTCGCGAGTAGCGGCGTGGACAGACCTACGGCGCCACTACGGGCGGCTTGATATCCAGCGTTGCCGCGCGCCGCCGAACAGCGACATCGAACGTCAGGAAAGCGTCGGCACGACTGCTTGAAGCGAGATGAAGCGCGTCGGCGATCGCCATCATCGCGGCTACCAATTGTTGCTCTCGACTGTCCGCAGCCAGCTCTCAGGACCCACTCGAGCTCGACCATCACGGTCTTGGGCACAAAGACCGAATCGCCTGCTATCGCCCGACGCGCCGCCGCCTTCTGCCCTGCGTTGTCTGGGGCAAAGAGCCGAACAAGAACGTTAGTATCGACCGCGCGCATACCGACGCTTGAATTCCTTATCGATTGCGGTGTTCATGTCTTCGACAGAGAGTGCTGGACCTTTGTACTTTATGATTCCGGCCCAGTCATCGATCGTTAGCTTCTTCCTGCTTTCAGCAGGCTTGAGCAGAACGCCGTCGGGTCGATCCTCGACAATCAGCCTCGTGCTCGCCTTCCAACGCCACTTATCGCGAACTGCTTTGGGCAGAACGACCTGACCTCTGGATGAAACGACGGTCTGTGACATCGCCAATCTTACCGGTAAGATTTGGTAGCATCAAACACCGGCCTTGGCCTCGATGTCTCTCACGCGCTCGCCGCGCTTGCGCAGGCTCGCGCTCTTGAGCTGGCCGCAGGCGGCGAAGATGTCGCGGCCGCGCGGCGTGCGGATGGGGGCTGAGAGGCCGCCGTCGTTCACGATCTCGGCGAAGCGGTGCATGCGGTTGTTGGAGCTGCACTCGTAGGGCGCGCCCGGCCAGGGATTGAACGGGATCAGGTTCACCTTGGCGTGGATGGGCGCCAGCAGGCGCACCAGTTCGCGCGCGTCGGCGTCGCTGTCGTTGACGCCCTTCAGCATGGCGTACTCGAAGGTGATGCGCCGGCTGTTACGGGCGCCGGGATAGGCGGCGCACGCCTTCAGCAATTCGGCGATCGGCCATTTGCGGTTGATCGGCACCAGCGTGTCGCGCACTGCATCGCTCACGGCGTGCAGAGACACCGCGAGGTTGACGTCGAGCACGTCGCCCACCTTGGCGATCATCGGCACGATGCCCGACGTCGAGAGCGTGATGCGCCGGCGCGAGAGCGCGATGCCCTGCTCGTCCATGACGACCTTGAGTGCCGTCGCCACGTTGTCGAAATTGTAGAGCGGCTCGCCCATGCCCATCATGACGATGTTGGAGAGCATGCGCGTGGTCTCGGTCGGCGTCGGCCACTCGGCGTAGCTGTCGCGCGCCACCATGAACTGGCCGACGATCTCGGCCGGGCCGAGGTTGCGCACCAGGGGCTGCGTGCCGGTATGGCAGAAGCTGCAGGTGAGCGTGCAGCCGACCTGGCTCGACACGCAGACCGAGCCGCGATCCTCCTCCGGGATGTTGACCGTCTCGGCCTCGTTGCCGTCGGGGAAGCGCAGCAGCCACTTGCGCGTGCCGTCGACCGAGCGCTGCTCGGTCACGATCTCGGGCCGCGCCACGACGAACATCTCGTTGAGGCGCTCGCGCGACTTCTTGGCGATGTTGGTCATGCGGTCGAAGTCGGTGATGCCGTGCCAGTAGATCCACTGCCAGATCTGGCGGGCGCGGAACGGCTCCAGCCCGGCTTCGGACAGCGCCGTCTTGAGCTCGTCGCGCGACAGGCCGACCAGGTTGCGGCGCAGGTCGTTGCGGCCGCGCCGGACGGCGGGCTCGGTGATCTGCAGCGGTTCTGTAGGCAGGGTCGCCATGCGGGCCTAAGTGGTCGCTTTGGCGGCCGTTCGCAAGCGTTTGCGGTGCTTGCGCTTGTAAATCGGGTCGCCGAACACCGGCAGTTCCAGGGCTTCGGTCGGGCCGCCCTCGGCCACGGGGCGCGGGGCGTGGCGGCCGAGGCTCAGCAGCCGGTCGTACATGACCAGGGCGCCGGCGACGCCCAGGTTGACCGAGAAGCGCATGGGAATTTTCACGACATAGTCGCAGAGAGACTGCACGTCCTTCGACAGGCCCTCGCGCTCCGAGCCCAGGATGTAGGCGGCCTGGCGGGGATGCCGGAAGGTCGGCAGCTCGATCGCGTCCTCGGAAATCTCGATGCCGACCAGCCGGCAGCCCTGCGGCAGGCGGAAGGTCTCGAGGTCGGCGAAGTGATAGGTCGGCACCGAGCGCGGCGTGTCCGACGTGTCGGTGTGGTTGCCCTCACGGCGGTTGTACTGGGCGCGCAGGGTGAAGACGAAGGAGGCGCCGAAGGCGTGGCCGGTCCGCATCAAGGTGCCGACATTCGTCGCCTTGCTGATGCCTTCCACACCGATACCGAAATAGCCTTTCATGGTTCTCCGATTTGTAGCATGAACCAAGGTCAATGACTGTTCCTTCGCCGTTGGACGAGGTCCGCGCCCAATACGAATCGCTGCCCTACCCGGCCCGCGATCCGCGCGACGAGGCGATCCGGCTGATCACGGGCACCCCGAGCCACGTCCTCGAGATCAACCACTACCTGTTCGCCGGCCGGCTGAACTTCGCGCGGCCGTTCCGAGCACTGGTCGCGGGCGGCGGCACGGGCGATGCCTGCATCATGCTGGCCCAGCAGCTCGCCGACCGGCGCTGCCCCGGCGAGGTCGTCTACCTCGACCTCTCCTCGGCCTCGCGCGCCGTCTGCGAGGCGCGCGCCAAGGCCCGTGGCTTGCGCAACATCCAGTTCCTGACCGGCTCGCTGCTCGACCTGCCGTCGATGAACATCGGCCAGTTCGACTACATCGACTGCACCGGCGTGCTGCACCACCTGCCCGACCCGACCGCCGGCATGCAGGCGCTGGCGAGCGTGCTGCAGCCCGAGGGCGGCATCGGCATCATGCTCTACGGCGAGTACGGCAGGAGCGGCGTCTACCCCCTGCAGCAGATGCTGCAGGCTCTGGCGCCGCTCTCGATGAAGCTCGAGGACCGGCTGGCGATGGCCAAGCGGCTGATCCGCTTCCTGCCGACGACCAACCTGTTCCGCCGCAACCCCTACCTCAACGACCATGTCACCGGCGGCGACGCGGGCCTCTACGACCTGCTGCTGCACAGCTGCGACCGCGCCTTCACGGTGCCGCAGATCGGCGACATGGCGGCGGCTTCGGGCTTGCGCGTCGTCGCCTTCCTCGAGCCGGTGCGCTACGAGCCCGCGACCTACATGAGCGATCCGGTGATCGCGCGGCAGACGAGCTCGCTGCCGCTGATGGAGCGCGCGGCCTTCGCCGAACGCCTCGCCGGCAACCTGCGCACCCACGTCTTCTATGCCACGCGCACGGGCTACGACACGGTGGCACGGCCCGAGGACACATCGGCCATCCCGGTGCTGCGCGACATGGACGCCGCCAAGCTCGCGGCCGGCCTGCAGCCCGGCACGCCGCTGATCGCCAACCTCGACGGCTTCCCGTGGCGCGCCACCCTGCCGCCGCTCGCCGCGCGCATCGTCGCGCAGATCGACGGCCGCCGCACGGTGGCGGAGATCTACACCTCGCTCGGCGCGCAGGGAGGTGCGGGAGGCGGACTGCCGCAGTGGGAGGATTTCTACGCGCAGTTCGAGGACCTCTACGTCAAGCTGAACGGCGTCAATCACCTGCTGCTGCGCTTCCGCTGAGCCCGCGACCGGAGCGGCCCGATGAACGGCAACGTTCTTGCGATCGCGCTGGGCAACTCGCTCCTCTGGTCGGTCTACCTGCTGTTCACCCGCCACGTCGTCAGCGGCGCCCAGCTCGACGCCTGGGCCTACACGCTGGTGCAGCTCCTGAGCGCGGGGCTCGCCATGCTGTGGGTGGGAAGGCGCACGCCGGGCAACCTCGCCGACCTCTTGGCGCCGTGGACCGTGGCCTACGCCTTCATGCGCGTCATCATCAACGGCGCCACGTCGGCGGCCATCGTGTGGCTGGCCGTCACGCAGAGCACGCTGCTCGCGACCATGAGCGTGCTGATCGGCGCGGCCTCGGGCTGGGCGCTGAGCCGCAAGGCGCCGGGCAAGCGCGACTGGCCGGGCCTCGCGTTGCTCGCCGTCGGCATCGTGGCGTTCGCCATCGCCATCGGCTCGGACACGACGTGGCGCGGCGTGCTGTGGCTGATCCTGTCGGAGGCCGTCGCGGTCGCGGCCTCGTGGATGATCGCCTACCACCCGCGCAACAAGGAGACCGACCCCGCCGCGCGCAGCCGCTTCACCGGCGAGATCCTGGTCGCGGCCTCGCTGGCGCTGATCTTCGTCTGGTCGGTCGCGGGCTCGATCGGGATCATCGCCTCGCCGTGGGCCGGCGGCGGCGATGCGTTCGGACGGATCGAGCTCTGGCTCTACGCCATCCTGGCGGGCGTGCTGTTCCGTGCGCCGGGCACCTGGCTCGGCTTCTGGACGATCAACCGCTCGGGCGTGCAGACCTACCTGATCGCGCTGACGGCCATGCCGTTCTTCGCCATCGTGCTGGAGGCGGCGGCAGCGCAGCTCGGCTGGCTGGCGCCGCCCGGCCTGACGCGCACCGAATGGTACGCGGCGGCGGTGATCCTGGCGGGCGCGGTGTGGCTGATCGCCGTCCGCGTGCGCGGCTGACTACTTCTTCAGCGCGTCGGCATTGAGGACGTTGATCGGCGCACCGTCGAGCCACGCCTCGATGTCCTTGATCGTGCCCTCGTAGAAGTGGCGATAGCTCTCCTCGACGACATAACCCAGGTGCGGGATCAGGGTGATGTTGTCGAGCTTGGTGAAGGGATGGTCGGCCGACATCGGCTCCTTGTCGTAGACGTCGAGGCCGGCATGCAGGATCGTGCGCGCCTTCAGCGCCGAGATCAGCGCTGCCTCGTCCACGATCGGCCCGCGCGAGGTGTTCACCAGGATCGCGGTCTTCTTCATCTTCGCAAGTTCCGCTGCGCCGATCAGGCCGCGCGTGCGGTCCGACAGGGCGAGATGGATAGACACGAAGTCGGACGTCGCCAGCAACTCGTCCTTGCTCACGTACGTGACCCCTTCCGCCGCGGCCTTCTCGGGCGTGAGGTTCTGGCTCCAGGCCACGACATCCATGCCGAAGGCCTTGCCGTAGCGCGCCGCGCGGCTGCCGAGCTTGCCGAGGCCCAGGATGCCCAGCCGCTTGCCCTCGAGCACGACCATCTGCTCGATGCCGTCGTGCCACTTGCCCTGACGCGCCAGGCGCTCGGCCTTGGCGAGGTCGCGGGCGCACATCATCAGCAGCGCCCAGCCGAGCTCGGCCGTCGGCGCATTCGAGGTTCCGCCCGGCGTCGTCGAGATCGGGATGCCGCGCTCGGCTGCCGCCTTGTCGTCGAGACTGGCGGCGCGGGCGCCGGTCAGCACCATGAACTTGAGGTTGGGCAGCTTCTCGATCAACGCCCGCGGAAAGGCCGTGCGCTCGCGCAGCAGGCCCAGGATATCGAAGGGCGCCAGCTTCCGCGCCGCATCCTCGACCGAGGCGAACGGCTCGTTGAACACCGTGATCTCGATGCCGCGCTTGCGAAGGCGGTCCCAGTCGGCCATCCGCAGAGCGACCTTCTGATAATCGTCGAGCAGGGCGAGCTTCATCGTTTGCGGCATGGCGTTTCCTGAGGGATGATGAGTTGTCGACGCACTATAGCCGCAGGAGGCGGTTATGAGCATCACGGTTACGCCAACCAGCCCCGACTTCTTCGCCGAGATCTCCGGCGTCGACGTCTCCAAGCCACTCGCTCCAGCCGATTGTCTGGCGATCGAGAACGCCATCAATCGCTACGCGGTGGTGGTGTTCCACGACCAGAAACTGGACGACGACCAGCAGGTCGCCTTCGCGCGCAACTTCGGCCCGATCGCTTCCTCCGCGCTGAAGCTCAGGCACCGCGACATCAAGCACCGGATCGAGTCGAGCGACGTCGCCGACATCTCCAACCTCGACAGCGAGGGCAAGGTGCTGCGGCCCGATGCGCGGCGCCGCCTCGATGGCCTGGCCAACCGGCTATGGCACACCGACGCCTCGTTCCGCGCCGTCCCCGGCGGCCTCTCCATGCTCTACGCGCACGTCATTCCGGATGAAGGCGGCGACACCGAATTCGCCGACATGCGCGCGGCCTACGATGCGCTCCCTGACGCGAAGAAGCGTGAGCTCGAAGGGCTGATCGCCGAACACTCGATCTGGCGCTCGCGCGAGCAGCTCGGTGTCGTGCAGTACACCGAGGAGGAGCGCGCCTCGCTGCCACCGGTGCCGCAGCGGGTGGTGCGCACGCATCCCGGCTCGCAGCGCAAGACGCTCTATCTCGCCGCCCATGCCTCGCACATTATCGGCATGCCCGTGGCCGACGGGCGCCTGATCATTCTCGACCTGATCGAGCATGCGACGCAGCCCCGGTTCGTGCACGCCCACAAGTGGCGTCAGGGCGATCTCGTGATCTGGGACAATCGCTGCACCATGCATCGCGCGCGGCCGTTCGACACGACCAAGGTGCGCGATCTCAGGCGCGTCACGACACGTGACGTCGCCTCGACACTGGAACAGGCCGCCTAGGAGACAAGATGAAGCGACCGACTGACGTGTGGTTGGCGGCGGGCGTTCGCACGCCCTTTGCCAAGGTCGATGGCGCACTGGCCAAGCTCGACGCCATCGAGCTTTCCGTGCCGGTGGCGCAGCACATGATGGGAGAGCTCAAGGGAGCGAAGCCCGACTTCGCCGTCTGGGGCGCCGTCGTGCCGAGCCTCACCTGGAGCAACATCGCGCGCGAGGTGCTGATGGACGCCGGCATCGATCCGACGATCCCGGCCTTCTCGACCGTCATGGCCTGCTCGACCAGCATGATGGGCACGATCGAGGCAGCCGGCATGATCGACGGCGACAGCGTCAACCTCGCCCTCGTGGGCGGCGTCGACAGTCTCAGCCGCGTGCAGATCGGACTCGGCCAGAAGCTCTCGGACTGGCTGCGCAAGTTCCAGCAGGCGCGCTCGCTCGGCCAGAAGATCGATCACCTGACGGCGCTGCACCTCAAGGACATCCGCCTCTTCATCCCGGCGATCAGCAACCGCACGACCGGCCTCAGCATGGGCGAGCACACCGAGATCACCGCCAAGGAATGGCAGATCGGCCGCGCCGAGCAGGACGAGATCGCGCTGGCCAGCCACCGCAACGCTGTTTCCGGCTGGGAGCGCGGCTTCTTCGACGATCTCGTGATCCCGATCGGCGACGTGAAGCGCGACACGATCCCGCGCAAGGACACCTCGCTCGAGCGCCTGGCCAAGCTGCAGCCCTCGTTCGACCGCACCAGCGGCAAGGGCACGCTCACCGCCGGCAACTCCTCGCCGCTGACTGACGGTGCCGCTGCCGTGTGGGTCGCGTCGACCAAGGGCCTCGACCGGCTCCCATCGACGACGCCGCGCGTAAAACTGGTCGACTGGGAGATCGGCTCTGTCGACTTCCGCGTCGAGGGCCTGCTGATGGCGCCCGCCTTCGCCATCCCGCGCCTGCTGGCGCGGCAGGGCCTGCGCTACGAGGACATCCATCTCTGGGAGATTCACGAAGCCTTCGCCGCGCAGGTCGCCTTCCATATGAAGGCGCTGCAGGATCCGGTGTTCCTGCGCGACCGCGCCAAGGTGCCGCGCGATTTCGGCGCCTTCCCGAAGGATCGACTCAACCCCAACGGCGGCAGCACCGCGCTCGGCCATCCATTCGGCGCGACCGGCGCACGCATCATCGGCCAGGCGGTGAAGGAGCTGGCGGCCATGCCCAAGGGGCAGCGCGCCATCGTCAGCATCTGCGCCGATGGCGGCCAGGGAACCGTGCTGCTGCTGGAGTCGGCCTGAAGTGTTTTCGGCTCAGATGGAACCGCATGCGGTTCCATCTGAACGGAAA
This sequence comes from Reyranella sp., assembly GCA_004296815.1. Taxonomy (GTDB): domain Bacteria; phylum Pseudomonadota; class Alphaproteobacteria; order Reyranellales; family Reyranellaceae; genus Reyranella. Next base: position 8,200 of record SCVT01000020.1, read on the forward strand.
CACGATGTTCGCGATGCCTCGTTCGTCGGTCATTCCGGTCCGACTGGTGCCAGTCGGACCGGAAAGACTTTATGCCGCGATATTGTCGATCAGACGCG
>SCVT01000230.1 GCA_004296815.1 Reyranella sp.
ACCGGAGTCACCTCGTGCAGCGAGCCGTCCTTGCGGCCCTTGCCGCGCGGCGTGCGGACGGCGTCGTAGATAAATGCGTCGGTCATAACAGGTCTCCTCCAACTCTGAAAAAGATCCCTCGCTTCGCTCGGGATGACACCATTGTTGTCATCCCGAGGCCGTCGGCCGAGGGATCCTTGGGTTGCGCGTTACAAAGTCCGTCCAATCAGCTCTTTCATGATCTCGTTGGTGCCGCCGTAGATCTTCTGCACGCGCGCGTCGGCATAGAGGCGCGCGATCGGATACTCCCACATGTAGCCGTAGCCGCCGAAGAACTGCAGGCACTCGTCGATCAGCTCGCACTGCAATTCGGTCGTGTGGTACTTGGCCATCGCCGCGGTGGCGACGTCGAGTTCCTTCTTGAGATGCTTGGCCACGCAATCGTCGACGAAGGTGCGCGCCACCAGCGCCTTGGTCTTGAGCTCGGCGAGCTTGAAGCGCGTGTTCTGGAAATCGATGACCGCCTTGCCGAACGCCTTGCGTTCCTTGACGTAGGCCAGCGTGTGCGCGAGCGCCGCCTCGATCGCGGCGATCGCCTGGATGGCGATGACCAGCCGCTCCTGCGGCAGCTGCTGCATGAGCTGGATGAAGCCCATGCCGGTGCCGTCGCCCAGCAGGTGGTCGGCCGGCACGCGCACGTTGTCGAAGAACAGCTCCGACGTGTCCTGCGCCTTCATGCCGATCTTCTCGAGATTGCGGCCGCGCTTGAAGCCCTCGGTCGTGGTCTCGACGGCGATCAGCGACGTGCCCTTCGCGCCGAGCTTGGGATCGGTCTTGGCGACCACGATCACGATGTCGGCGAGCTGGCCGTTCGAGATGAAGGTCTTGGAGCCGTTGATGACCCAGTGGTTGCCTTCCATCACCGCCGACGTCTTCACCGCCTGGAGGTCCGAGCCCGTGCCCGGCTCGGTCATGGCGATCGCCGTCACCAGTTCGCCGGAGCAGGCCTTCGGGATCCACTTCTTCTTCTGCTCCTCCGTGCCGTAGTGCAGCAGGTAAGGCACGACGATGTCGTTGTGCAGCGAGAACGCGGGGCCCGACGCGAGCGCGCGGCCCTGCTCCTCGATGAGAATGGCGCTGTAGAGGAAGTCCGCGCCCGCGCCGCCATAGGCTTCGGGCATGGTCATGCCGAGCAGCCCCTGCTGGCCCGCCTTGCGCCACAGCTCGCGCGGCACGATGCCGTCTTCTTCCCACTTCATGTGGAAGGGCACGACTTCCTTGTCGAAGAACCGCCGGCAGGTATCGCGGAACATCTCGTGTTCGGGCGTGTAATGCGCAGCCAGAGCGGTCACGAACGCTTCCTCCTGAAACGTGTTTTCAGTCTTCTTATGCAGGACTGTGGGCCGGCAAAGTCCCCTCCGCCAGCCCACGGGATGTAGTTTACCTTTACGTAAACGTCAACCTCGAGAACCGAAGAGAGCGCGGGACTTCCGCCCCACGCCCTTCCAGTCGAAACGCGACGCTCGAATGCCGTTACTGCGCGGCGACCGACGGCGCGGCCGGCACGGGAATCTGCGAGCGCTGCAGCACCGTCTTGAGCTGCGCGACGCCGCCCGCGTAGTTGCCCTTGCGGCACTGCTC
>SCVT01000231.1 GCA_004296815.1 Reyranella sp.
CGCTCTTCCGATCTCGCATGAGCTTCGCGTTCCAGGGACCGCTCCCAGGCGCGTCGTTCGGCACGGTCGCGACCTTGGGTGGCGGCGCGAAGGAGATCGTTGCCGCGGCGGAGCGCGCCCCGGCCTCTCTGCCGGCGGCGCTGGCCGAGGCGAAGGGTCTGATGCTGATCCGCGACATGAACGGGATCGCGACGGACCCCGACCTGCTCATTCGGCTGAGCCGCGGGTTCGGGCCGGAAGTCGAGGACTACCGCCACACGCTCACCAACCTGTCGTCGGTGCACACCGAGGTGCCGGAGATCCTGCTGGTCTCCAACATGCCGCCGGTGAGCAAGCAGCCGCCCAAGCGACCCGAGCCGCCGCTGGCCGCCGACGGGCTGATCCCCGTCCAGTATCCGCACCAGAAGGGCTGGCACACCGACCAGAGCTATCGCCGCCCGCCGCCCGACATCTCGCTGTTCTATGCCGTGACGCCGTCGCGCAAGGACACCGGCCAGACGCTGTTCGCCAACGGCATCCTGGCTTACGCAGCACTTCCGCCCGCGTTGCGCGCCAAGGTCGACACGCTTGAGGGCCTGCACGCCCAGCCGGGCAGCGGCCGCTCGCGCGAGGCGGCCCTCGCGGGCCGCTCGCCGCGTGCCTTCGCCGTCCACGAGCGTTCGCAGCGCCAGCCCGTGGTGCGGACGCATCCCGTGACCGGCGAGAAGTCGCTCTATCTCTGCGAATGGGGCCAGATGGACTGGTTCGAGGGCCCGTTCGTCGGCATGGAGAAGGGCCCGCACGGCGCAGGCGCCGCGCTGCTCGACGAGATCATGTCGTTCCTGACCGAGCGGCGCTTCTGCTACGCCCACGAATGGACCGAGGGCGATCTTCTGGTCTGGGACAATCGCTGCCTGGTCCACGCCGCGACCTGGTTCGACGGCCAGGCGGAGGGCCGCCTGATGTGGCGGACCACCGTGCACGGCAATCCCGGCGCGGCCTATGCCGGCGAAAAGAAGAGCTGGCTGCCGGCCGCTTAAGGGGCCGCCTAGACGACGCGGGTCATCCCGGCGGACTCCAGCACGGCGCGCGGCACCATGAGACGCGCGCACATCACCGGCCGCGGCGACGTGCCGACGCGCAGCTCGCCGGTGATGCCCAGCAGCATGTAGGCCTCCTCGCGGCTGAGCGGCGTGTGGCTCGCCACGAAGTCGACGGCGCCGCGCGAGGCGTCCTCGGTCGCCGCTTCCACCGTCGGCCCCCAGCCCAGGATCTGGATCGTGTCGGCCTGCTCGATGATCGGCCGGTCGAGCTTCACGCCCTTGTTGAGGCCGATGCGCGCCCGTACCGAGGCGCTGCATTCGATGCCGGTACCCGAGATGATGCCGTCGCTGATCACGGCGTGCGGATCGGCGAAGAAGACCTGGGCGCCGGGATGGATCACCGGCAGGTGGACGCGCGAGCCCACGCCCACATCCTTCTGGTCGAAGTCGCCGCCGTAGGCGCCGGCATAGGAGGGCTTGTAGCCTTCCGGCGGCATGGTCGAGATCGTGCCGAGGTTGGGATAGAGCGGGATCGGGATGCGATCGGCGAACCAGGCCTTGCCGTCGCGCACCGGGCAGGAGAGCGCCTTGGGCTCGGCGAACTCCTCCTTGAGCACGCCGAACTGCTTGAGGATCGCCGTGACGCCGTCGACCCGCGGGGAGATCTCGAGCAGGTCGATCGCGACCGCGTCGCCGGGCTCGGCGCCGTGCACGATGATCGGCCCGGCGATCGGCGTCAGCGGATGGCCCTCGCATTCCGGCGTGAAGGGCGTCGGGATCGTCTTCACGTCCGGCACTTCCGCGAGCGAGCCCAGCACCTCGATGCGGAACTCCTCGTCCGGCTGCACCTTCATGAGCGGCGGCGTGTTGGGATTGATGCTGAAGAGATACGAATGCTTGTAGGCCATGGCGTTTCTTCCTCCGCCATGGAGTGTGCCGTCACAGGCCGCCGTTTGGCGAGCGTTCAGCCTTTCTTCTGGCGGAAGAAGGTCGTCAGCACGTAGCGCCGGCCGCGCGTCACCGGTCCGACTTTGTGCAGCAGCGAGCAGGAGAAGACCGCCGCTGCGCCGGCCGGCGGGCTGACGCGCACGCCGGCGTATTCGGGAAACACCAGCTCGCCGCCCTCGAAATCGTCGTTGAGGTTCAGCGACACAGCGAAGGCGCGGTCGACAGTGGTCGGCGCGCCGTTGTCGCGATGGGCGGCGAAGAAGTGCTGGCCCTCTTCGCTGTAGGACAGCACGACATGGGCGTCGAAGGTGAACTGGCGGTCGAAGGCGAAGACCTTGGTGAGCTCGGGCCCGATGCGATAGGCGAGGCGGTCCGACACCGCCTTCTGCATCATCGGCTCGACGATCGTGTAGTCCTCGGTGCGCTTCAGCTTCGCCATGTCGACGTTGCCGTAGCGGCTCGAGACGCCGCCGTCCTTGTGGTCGCCCTTGCCCCATAGCCGGATGAGCTGGGTGCAGAAGTCGGGCTCGAAGACGCGCGGCAGGATCAGCACCGGCGCCATGGCGGTGTTCAGGAGCTGGCCCGCGCCCGCGTCTGCGCGAACGGAGTCGGCAAGCGTGCCGATCCCTTCGGTCGCCGCGGCGATCGCGCGCGTGTCGAAGGTCGCGGCCACGCGCTGGTTGGGATCGAGGACGATCACGCGCTGGCGCGGGCCCATACCCTGGCCGAAGCCGACGGCGCCGCCTTGTGCGAGCAGGCCCGGCAGGAACTGCGCCTTGTCGTCGACCAGCAGCAGCGGCGCCTCGGGCTCGGCACCGAGCTTCTTCCACTGCGCGGCAGCAGACTTGGGTTCGTTGGCAGCGACGACGACCAGTGTCGTCGAGGCGGCGGCACAGGCCGCGCGCAGGGCGGCGAAGGGTTCGGCGTCGACGGCGGAAAGATCGGCGACCGCCAGCAGGGCCACGGGATCGCCGTTGAACGACCAGATGAACTTCCGCAGCTTTCCGTCGAGGCCCGGCAGCACGAAGTCGGGCAGACGATCGCCGGGGCGGAGGGAGAGCGCGGTGGTCATGACGCCTGTATAAGCAGTCTGGTCGCGACCCTGAAGGAAATTGACATGGCGAGACGCGTGGAAGGCAAGGTGGCTGTCGTCGTTGGTGCCGGCCAGACGCCAGGCGAGACGGTCGGCAATGGGCGCGCGATCGCGCAACTGCTGGCGCGGGAAGGTGCCACCGTGCTCTGCGTCGATAGGCAGGGCGACCGCGCCGAGGAGACGGCGCGCATCATCACCGCCGACGAGAAGGGCGCGGCCTCCTGGCTGGCCGCCGACATCACCGCCGCCGCGGACTGCGCCCGTATCGTCGCGGAGGCGCGGGCGCGCCACGGCCGGCTCGACATCCTGATCAACAACGTGGGCATCGGAGGCGGCGGCGATGCGCCGGCGCACCGGCTCGAGGAGAAAGCCTTCGACCGCATCATGTCGGTCAACCTCAAGGGCATGTGGCTCACCATCAAGGCGGCGATCCCGGTGATGCGCGAGCAGGGCGGCGGCGCGATCGTCAACATCTCGTCGCTCGCCGCCGCGAGCGGCGCCACGCAGATGGCCTACGAGGTCTCGAAGGCGGCGGTGAATCGCCTGACCACGAGCGTGGCGCAGTCCAATGCGCGCCACGGCATCAGGGCCAACGCCATCATGATGGGGTTCATGGATACGCCGATGGCCGTCACCGGCATCGCGCAGGCCACGAAGCGCAGCACGGCGGACGTCCGCGCCGAGCGCGACGCGAGAGTGCCGTTGCGCGGCAAGATGGGAACGGGCTGGGACACAGCTTACGCGGCTCTCTACCTCGCTTCAGACGAAGCGGGCTTCGTGACCGGCGAGATCCTGCGCGTCGACGGCGGCATGGGGCTCGGAGCCGTCTAGATGAGCGGCGCCGAACAGTTCCTGTTCGCCTGTGGCAGCTTTCAGAAGGAAGCGGTTCAGGAACGGGTCTTCGGTCATCGGCTGTCGGGCAAGCCGGACGCCCTCGTCGGCTATCGTCGCGAGCCCTTCGTGCAGCCCTCGACCGATGCGAGCGAGCGCGTGGACGGGATGGTGTTCAGGGTGACGGACGCCGATCTCGCGGCGGCCGATGCGTACGAGCCGCCCAACTACCGTCGTTCAGTGGTGAAGACCGCGTCGGGTGTGCTCGCCTGGGTCTATCTGCGACAGATCTGACCTGCAGGCGGTTCCGGAGGGTAGATGGTGGGCGCTGTAGGGATTGAACCTACGACCCCACCCGTGTGAAGGGTGTGCTCTCCCGCTGAGCTAAGCGCCCGGAAGGGGCGCGTATAGGGCCTCGGGGCGGAATCGTCAACGGCCTGCTGCGGCGAGCTTTTCCAGGGCTGCGGGCAGGGCGTCGAAGCGGTCGATCACGGCGTCGGCGCCGAGCTCGCTGGCGGGTTTCGAGGTGTAGCCCCAGCTCACCAGGACCGAGGGGATGCCGGCGGCGCGCGCGGCCTCGGCGTCGTGGGTCGAATCGCCGATCATCACGGCGCGGCGCGGGTCGCCGCCCATGCGCTCGATCAGCATCAGGATGTGCCGCGGGTCGGGCTTGCGGACGGGGAAGCTGTCGGCGCCGGCCACGTCGCTGATCGGCGGCATCAGCTTCAGGTGCTCCAGGATGATGCGCGAGGGCTTCTCGAACTTGTTGGTGCAGACGCCCTGCTTGAGGCCCATCCGATGGAAGCGGGCGACCACCTCCGGCACGCCCACGAAGGCGGTGGTGTGGCTGATCGGATCGGCCTCGTAGTAGCGCACGAACTCCGCCGTGACGGCCGTGAGGGTCGTGTCGTCGAGGGTCCGGCCGTACTTGGAGAAGGCCTTGCCCATGGTGACCTTGCTGCCCTGGCCCATGAAATCGCGCAGGTCGTCCTCGGTGACGGCGGGCAGGCCGTGGTCGGCCAGGACGTTGCTGACGGCGAGCTGCATGTCCTTGGCGCTGTCGATCAGGGTGCCGTCGAGGTCATAGACCACGGTGTCGAAGCGGGTGGCGATCAGGTTGTCGGCATTGGGGTGCATGCAGGGTTCTCTAGCACATCCGCCTTGCCCCTCCGCCAGCGCCATGGCATCGGACGGTCATGAAGTCGCCCATCGCGGTCGTCGTGCTGGCAGCCGGCGCCGGCACCCGCATGAAATCGGCCCTCCCGAAGGTCCTGCATCCGCTGGCCAACCGGCCGATGGTGCGCCATGTGCTGGCCAATGCCGAGGCGCTGAAGCCCGCCCGGATCGTGGGCGTGATCGCGCCGGGCGCCAAGGATGTGGCGGCGGCGTTCGCACCGTATCCCACGGTCGTGCAGACCAAGCCGCTCGGCACGGGCCATGCCGCCAAGGCGGCGCTCGGCGCCCTGAAGGGCCATGCCGGCCCAGTGCTGGTGGTGTTCGGTGACGCGCCGCTCGTCACGACGGAAACCCTGAAGCGGCTCGTGACCGCCTGCGCCCGCGAGAAGGCGGCGGTCGGCGTGCTGGGCTTCGTCGCCGAGGATCCCACGCCCTACGGCCGCCTGGTCGTCCAGCGCGGCGTGCTGGAGCGGATCGTCGAGAGCAAGGATGCCAACGAGATCGAACGCGCGATCACCTTCTCCAACTCGGGCGTGATGTGCCTCGACGGCAGGCTGATCGCCTCGCTGCTGGGCGCGATCGGGAACGACAACGTGAAGCGTGAGTTCTATCTCACCGACGTGGTCGGGATCGCACGCGCCGCCGGCCACAAGGCGATCGCGGTCGAAGGCCCGGAGACCGAGTTCCAGGGGATCAACTCGCGCGCCGAGCTCGCGATGGCCGAACGGGCGCTGCAGCAGCGGCTGCGCGCGGCGGCCATGACGGCGGGTGTCACCATGACCGATCCCGACACGGTGTGGCTGTCGGCCGACACGAGGATCGCCAACGACGTCACGATCGGGCCCAACGTGCGGTTCGGTCCGGGCGTCACCGTGGCGTCGGACGTGCAGATCAAGGCGTTCTGCGACATCGAGGGCGCGCGGATCGGCCGGGGCGCGATCATCGGCCCGTTTGCCCGGATCCGGCCGGGCTCGGAAGTCGCGGACGACGTGCATATCGGCAACTTCGTCGAGCTCAAGGCCACGAAGATGGGCAAGGGCGCCAAGGCCAATCATCTGGCCTATCTCGGCGACGCCGACATCGGCGCCAGGAGCAACATCGGTGCCGGCACCATTGCCGTGAACTACGACGGCTTCGGCAAGTGGCGGACCGTGGTCGCCGACGACGTGTTCGTCGGCTCCAACAGCTCGCTGGTCGCGCCGGTCAAGGTCGGCAAGGGCGCCAACGTCACGGCGGGCAGCGTCGTTACAGAGGATGTGCCGGCCGACGCCGTGGCCTTCGGACGGGCACGCCAGGTTACAAAGAAGGGGCGAGCTGGCCCGCTTCGTGCGAAGCTGAAAGCCCGCGCGGCGGCAGCCAAGCGAACGAAGAAGAAATAACCCCCTCGCTAGAGATACCTCCATGTGCGGCATCATCGGCATCATCGGCAAAGCACCCGTCACGCCCCTGCTTGTCGAGGCGTTGAAGCGGCTTGAATATCGCGGTTACGACTCGGCCGGCGTCGCGACGCTGGTCGACGGACGGATCTATCGCCGCCGCGCCCAAGGCAAGCTTGTGAACCTCGAAGCGAAGCTGGTCGAGAAGCCGCTGCGTGGCGTCATCGGAATCGGCCACACGCGCTGGGCGACGCATGGCAAGCCTTCGGAGCGCAATGCCCATCCGATCGCAACCGACCGCGTGGCGATCGTGCACAACGGCATCATCGAGAATTTCCAGGAGCTGAAGGACGAGCTGCAGGCCGAGGGCCGAACCTTCGACAGCGACACCGACACCGAGGCCGTGGCGCAGCTCCTGACAGCCTACCTCGAGCAAGGGATGTCGCCGGAGCAGGCCATGGGCAGGGCAATGGGCCGCCTGCGCGGCGCCTTTGCCCTGGTCGCGCTGTTCAGCGGTCACCAGGATATCCTGATCGGCGCCCGTCGCGGCAGCTCGCTGGCCGTGGGCTACGGCAATGGCGACGGCGAGATGTATGTCGGCACCGATGCGCTGGCGCTGGCCCCGTTCACCAGCCGCGTCAGCTATCTGGAGGACGACGACTGGGTCGTGGTGACCCCGCAGGGCTGCACTGTCTATCAGGGCACCTCGCCCGTGGAGCGGCCGATCAAGGAGAGCGGCCTCAGCGGTGCCCTTATGGGCAAGGGCAACCATCAGCACTTCATGCTGAAAGAGATCCACGAACAGCCCGCCGTGATAGGCGATACGCTGCACTCTTACCTCGGTCCAGCGTCGCGGTCGGTGCGCATGCCGCCGATGCCGGTCGACTGGTCGAAGGTGAGCCGCGTGACCATGACGGCCTGTGGCACAGCGTTCTACGCCTGCATGGTGGCCAAGTACTGGTTCGAGAAGCTGGCGCGTCTGCCGGTCGAGATCGAGGTCGCGTCGGAGTTCCGCTACCGCGAGCCGCCGCTGCCGGAGGGAGGCGTGTGCATAGCGGTCTCCCAGTCGGGTGAAACCGTCGATACGCTCGAGGCACTACGCTACGCCAAGACCCAGAAGCAGACCCTGGTTTCGGTCGTCAACGTGCCGGAAAGCGCGATCGCACGCCTGTCCGACGCCGTGCTGCTGACGCAGGCCGGGCCGGAGATCGGCGTTGCCTCGACCAAGGCCTTCACCACGCAACTCGTCGTCCTGCTGTCGGCTGCCATCGCCGCGGGGCGAGAACGCGGGACTCTGTCGCTTCAGGAGCAGGAACGGCTGACGCTGGCGATGATCGAGCTGCCGGCGCGCATCAACGAGACGCTCAACATGGAGGAGGACTATCGCCGCATCGCCGAGAACACGCTCGCCGGCGCGCGCGACGTGCTCTATCTCGGCCGCGGTTCGTCTTTCCCGGTGGCGCTCGAGGGCGCGCTCAAGCTCAAGGAGCTCTCCTACATCCACGCCGAGGGCTATGCCGGCGGCGAGATGAAGCATGGGCCGATCGCGCTGATCGATGACGCCGTGCCGGTGATCGTCATCGCGCCGACCGATCCGATCTTCGACAAGATCGCCTCGAACTTCGAGCAGGTGCGGGCGCGTGGCGGCAAGCTGGTGCTGCTGAGCGACAAGGCAGGCGTGGCGCGGCTCGGCGCCAAGGCCGAGACCTCGATCGCGCTGCCCGACATCGACCCGGTCGTGGCGCCGATCCTCTACACCGTCGCGGTGCAGCTGCTCGCCTACTACACGGCGCTGGCCAAGGGCACCGATATCGACCAGCCGCGCAATCTCGCCAAGAGCGTCACCGTCGAATAGGCAGGGGCGAGTAGCGACCAAAGAAAAAGGCGGGGCATCGGCCCCGCCTTCTTCGTTTTCAGGTTTCTGAAATCTAGCGCGTGCCTTGCGGCAGGCCCGGGGCGAGGCCGCCCGGCGCTTGCTGCTGCGGCGCAGGTGCGGGCTGTCCGCCGCGCGGCTGTGCGGGGCGGGGCTGGGCGGGCTGCGGCGCCTGTGCCGGCTGCATCGCCTGGATCAGCGCACGCATCTTGGCGGCTTCCGCTTCCTGCGCCTTCTTGAACTCGTCCTCGCCGATGAAGCGGTCCTTGTTGAGGTCCATCTCGAGGAACTGCTTCAGCGCATAGGCCGCCAGCTCGACGCGGTCGATCTGGCCGTCCTTGTTGGCGTCGATCTCGGCGAACTTGCGCGTCGTGAGCTGCTTGCGGATGTCGAACGGCAGCAGGTTCTTGGCCTGCGGCCCGTCGGCCGGGCCGGCGAGCGCCTGGTACTCCTGGGCGCTGATCTTGGTGTCCTTGTTCTTGT
>SCVT01000232.1 GCA_004296815.1 Reyranella sp.
CGATCTCGACCTTGAAATGTGTCTCGCCACCCTCGCGCCATCCGGCATGGCCGTGGTGGCGCGACGACTCGTCCTCGATCGCGAGCCGCGACGGCGCGAAGGCCGTCCTGAGCTTGCTGTCAATCGCCATCGCTACCTTGCCCATCGCTCGCCTCTCTTGCCCGGCCACAGCCTTGAACACATATTAGCCCGATGCCGCGACGGCGAGCCAAACCACTGACCGCGACCGATGGCGCGCAACCGCATCTGCGGGTGTGCGAGGCGCCGGGCTGCCGCCTCGAAGGCGGGTTCCGCGCGCCCCGCGCGCGCGACCGGCTCGACGAGTATCGCTGGTTCTGCCTCGAACATGTCCGCGAATACAACAAGAAGTGGGACTATTTCGCCGGCATGGACGCCGACGCGATCGAAAAGCACATCAGGGCCGATACGACATGGCGCCGGCCGGTCTGGCCGATGGGGGCCCGGCGCAACGGCGGTTCGTATGCCAATATCAAGGATCCGTTCGGCCTGGCCGACGACGCCGGCCTCGGCGAGAAGCCGCCGCCCAAGTTCGATGGCAGCGAGCAACTGACACCGGCCGAGCGCAACGCCCTCGATGTCCTTGAACTTTCATGGCCGCTTACACGGGCTGTCGTGAAATCTCGTTACAAGGAATTGGTGAAGCGTCACCATCCCGACGCCAATGGCGGGGCCCGGGAAGCCGAGGAAAAACTCAAAGAAATCAACGCCGCCTATTCCACTCTGCGGGCCTCCGAGCACCTGCCTGTCGAGTGATTAGCCCCGCTCAGGGCAGACCCCGCATTTGGCCGCTTGCGGTGCACAAATCTGCCTGCGACTATCGTTTTGCCCGCAATTTGGCGGGCATTGTTTTGTAGGAATCTGTGTGATGGCTTCTACGACGACCGCGGCTCGGCAGAACATGTCGGGCATGCCGGATATCAAGGTTTCCGCCCGCCAGCTTTTCGGCATCGACACCGACATGGAGGTGCCGGCGTTCAGTGCGGCCACCGAGCATGTTCCGGAGGTCGACGACGCCTACCTGTTCGACCATGACACGACGATGGCGATCCTCGCCGGCTTCGCCCACAACCGGCGTGTGATGGTCCAGGGCTATCACGGCACCGGCAAGTCGACCCATATCGAGCAGGTCGCAGCGCGCCTCAACTGGCCCTGCCTGCGCGTCAACCTCGACAGCCACATCTCCCGTATCGACCTGATCGGCAAGGACGCGATCGTGCTGCGCGACGGCAAGCAGGTCACCGAGTTCCGCGAAGGCATCCTGCCGTGGGCGCTGCAGAACCCGACGGCGCTGGTGTTCGACGAATATGACGCCGGCCGCGCCGACGTGATGTTCGTGATCCAGCGCGTGCTCGAGGTCGACGGCAAGCTCACCCTGCTCGACCAGAACAAGGTCATCCATCCGCATCCGGCGTTCCGCCTGTTCTCGACCGCCAACACGGTCGGCCTCGGCGACACGACCGGCCTCTATCACGGCACGCAGCAGATCAACCAGGGCCAGATGGACCGCTGGTCGATCGTGACGACGCTGAACTACCTGCCGCACGAGCAGGAAGTGAACATCGTCACCGCCAAGGCGCCGCAGTACGACAACGACGATGGCCGCAAGATGATCGCGGCCATGGTGGCGCTCGCCGACCTCACGCGCGCGGGCTTCATCGCCGGCGACATCTCGACCGTGATGTCGCCGCGTACGGTGATCACCTGGGCCGAGAACACGCGCATCTTCGGGGGCGACGTGGGCTTTGCCTTCCGTCTCACCTTCCTGAACAAGTGCGACGAGGTCGAGCGCAGCACGCTCGCCGAGTACTACCAGCGCTGCTTCGGCAAGGAATTGCCGGCGTCCAGCGGCAAGGGCGGCAAGCTGCACTAGCAAAGAGGGCCGCATGGCCAAGGACTCTACTCCTCTCGAGGAGTTTCGCCGCGTCACCGCCACCACCATGCGGGCGGTGTCGCGCAAGGAAGTGAACGTCGCGTTCGTTCCCGATGGCGGATCGCTGCTCGGCAGCGAGGCCCGCATCACCGTCCCGGCGCGCGATCTTCCGGTGGAAGACGTGAGCCGGGTCCGCGGCGAAGCCGACTCGATGGCGCTGAAGTTGCGCCACCATGACCGCAAGACCCATCTGCGCCGTGTGCCGCGCGGCGAGGCGGCGCGCGCGATCTTCGAGGCCGTCGAGCAGGTCCGTGTCGAGGCGCTCGGCGCCCGCCGGATGGCCGGCGTCGCCGACAATCTCGCGGCCCTTTGGCGCCAGCGTTCCGATCAGCGTGGCCATGCCCGGGTCAAGAACAAGGAAGATTCTCCGATCGCCGATGTGATCGGCCTGATCGCCCGCGAGCAGCTCCTGGGCGCCGCGCCGCCCGAGTCCGCCAAGGCGATGGTCGACATGTGGCGCGCCGACGTCGAAAGCGCTGCCGGCCGCGATTTCCAGAAGCTGCGCGAGACGCTCGGCAACCAGGAAGCCTTCGCCCGCGCCGCGCGTCAGCTCATCCGCGACCTCAAGCTCGGCGACGAATCGGCCGACCTGCAGGACGACGACAACGAGGACTCGCAGGACCAGGAGAACGCCGACGGCCAGTCCAACGAGACCGGCGACGACCAGAGCGATTCGAGCGAGACCCAGGGCTACGGTGCCCAGGGCGAGGAGACCGAGGACGCTTCCGAGCAGGAAGACGCATCGGAGACGGTCGCCGACCAGGCGCAGACCGAGATGCAGATGGGCTCGGGCGACGAGGAGGAGCCGGGCCGGGCCGAGCGTCCGTGGCTGCCGCCGGGTGCGCTCTCCAACGAGCCCGCGGGCCAGCAATATCACGCCTATACCGTCAAGTTCGACGAGATCGTCGAGGCCGACGCGCTGTGCGACGCCGAGGAGCTCGGCCGCCTGCGCAATCATCTCGACCAGCAGCTTGCGCATCTGCAGGGCGTCATCGGCAAGCTCGCCAACCGCCTGCAGCGCCGCCTGATGGCGCAGCAGAACCGCGCCTGGGAGTTCGACCTCGACGAGGGCATCCTCGACGCGGCGCGACTGACCCGCGTCGTCACCAATCCCATGCACGCCCTGTCGTTCAAGACCGAGCGCGACACCAACTTCCGCGACACCGTGGTGTCGCTGTTGATCGACAATTCGGGTTCCATGCGCGGCCGGCCGATCACGGTTGCCGCCATGAGCGCCGACATCCTGGCGCGCACGCTCGAGCGCTGCGGCGTCAAGGTCGAGATCCTGGGCTTCACCACGCGCGCCTGGAAGGGCGGCCAGAGCCGCGAGCAGTGGCTCGCCGCCGGCAAGCCCGCCAATCCGGGCCGCCTCAACGACCTGCGCCATATCATCTACAAGCCGGCCGATGCGCCGTGGCGGCGCGCCCGCAAGAACCTGGGCCTGATGCTGCGCGAAGGCATCCTCAAGGAGAACATCGACGGCGAGGCGCTCCTGTGGGCGCACAACCGCCTGCTGCCGCGCCCGGAAGAACGCAAGATCATGATGGTGATCTCTGACGGCGCGCCGGTCGACGATTCGACGCTGTCGGTCAATCCCGGCAACTATCTCGAGCGTCATCTGCGCGACGTCATCGACTGGATCGAGACGCGCTCGCCGGTCGAGCTGGTCGCCATCGGCATCGGCCATGACGTCACGCGCTACTATCGCCGCGCCGTCACCATCGTGGACGCCGACCAGCTCGGCGGCACGATGATGGAGCAGCTCGCTTCGCTGTTCGACGACGACGACAAGAAGGATGTTCGCGCCGCCCGCGGCTCGCGGGGCGCCGGCAAGGTGGGCAAGTCCGGCAAGCGCACCGCCGCCTGATCCCGGTGGCCAACCGCTTCCTTCTCGCGCTCTGCCTGCTCGTCGCCGCCTGCGCGAGCGTCTCCCCGCCCCCTGCCGGCGCGCAGGAGCAGCCCGTCGAGATCAAGAGCTCGGCGCTCACGCTCAAGATCGACGAGCCTGCCGCCACGCGCGTCGGCCGCCTGATCTGGCGCGGCGGCATCGAGATGCGCGCGAGCTCGCGCAACTTCGGCGGCTGGTCCGACCTGCATGTCTCTCCCGACGGGCGCACGCTGACCTCGATCTCCGACGAGGGCGCGTGGCTCACGGCCACGGTCGATTACGACGCCAAGCGCAATCTTGCGGGCCTGAGCGGCGCCCGGATCGGCCAGCTGCGCGGGCTCGACGGCAAGCCGATCGAGACGAAAGCCGAGGCCGACGCCGAGGCGCTGGCGCGACTGCCCGACGGTTCATGGCTGGTGGCGCTGGAGCGCCGACACCGGCTATGGCGCTACCCCTCGCTGACGGCCACGCCTTTGCCCGTCGAGGGACCGCGCGAGATCGGCGAGCAGCCGAAGAACGGCGGCATCGAGGCCCTGACCGCATTGGCGGACGGCACCTTGATCGCCATCAGCGAGGAGTACAGCCAGAAGCCCGGCACCGTGATGGGCTGGATCGGCAAGCCGGCAGCGGGTGGTCGCTACACCTGGAGCTCGTTCGCCTATGCGACCGTGCCCGATTTTCTGCCGACCTCGATCGCGATCCTGCCGGACGGTTCCTTCGCCACGATCGAACGTGCCTTCGACATGGTACGTGGCGTGCGCTGCCGCGTGATGCGCTTTGCCGCCAGCCAGCTCCAGCCCGGCGCGACGGTGCAGCCGGAGGAACTGGCGCGCCTCGCGTCACCATATGCGGTCGACAATCTCGAAGGGCTGGCGGTGACCCGTGGCGCAGCCGGCGAGACGCTGCTCTGGCTGATCTCGGACGACAATTTCAATCCGCTCCAGCGCAATATCCTGATGCTGTTCGAGCTGGCGCAATAAAAAAGCCCCCGGTTTCGACCGAGGGCTTCGAACGGCGAGCTTCCTCGCCGTCGGCTCTGGAGGACGGCTAGGCCGCCTTCTTCGCGTCCTTCTTGGCCTTGGCCGAAACGACGCGGCGCTTCAGCACCGTCATCTCCGGGCTGAGCTTGCTGTCGTTGGTGCCGAGCAGGTAGGCGTCGATGCCGCCATTGTGCTCGATCGTCTTGATGCCGCGCGGCGTCAGGCGCAGGCGCACGGTGTGGCCCAGCGCATCGGACAGGACCGAGGCGACCTGCAGGTTGGACATGAACCGACGCTTCGACTTGTTGTTCGCGTGGCTCACATTGTTGCCGTACTGGACGGACTTGCCCGAGAGGGCGCAACGACGGGGCATGACGTAATCCGCTAAAAAACGATCCCGCCGGAGGGCGGGAAGGCCGGCTTTTTACGGGCCGGACGGGGGGCCGTCAAGCGAACCAGTCCACCACTCTTTCGCTGATATCCTCGACCTGATCCTCGGGAATCACCCGTCCGCGGGCCGAGATTCCCGCCTGGTGCACGGTTTCCGGGTCCCCCGAGATCAGGGGGTGCCACCAGTAGAGGTCCTGCTTGAAATGGACCAGCCGGTAACCGCAGGTCTTGGGGAGCCAGTCCATCTTGGCTACTACCTTTGGGGTGAGCTGGATGCAGTCCGGCACGATTTTCTTGCGATTCTTGTAGTCCCGGCAGCGGGCGGTCTTGGGGTCCAGGAGCTTGCAGCAGGTATCGGTCTGGGCGAGCTCGCCCGTCCCCTCGTATTCCAGCTTGTTGACGCAGCACATGCCGCAGCCGTCGCAGAGGGATTCCCACTCCTGCTTGGTCATCTGGGCCAGCGTCTTGCGCTTCCAGAACGGCTCCTGCTGGGCCGCGGCGGCGCGCCGGGCGCGCTTGAGGAAGGATTTAGCGGCCATGGAAGGCTTCTAGCATACGGCGGGCCGCCGCCGCCGGGGTCGCCTTCCCGGCCTCGACCTCGCGCTCCAGGCCGCCCACCAGCTTGCGGACCTCGGGATGCTTCTTCAGCTCGGCCAGCAGGGTCTCGCCGACCT
>SCVT01000233.1 GCA_004296815.1 Reyranella sp.
CCGCCGGCCAGCTTGCGCAACATGGCGCGACGGGTCGGGTCGGCCAGGGCATGGAACACGCGATCGAGGGTGGCTTCTGTTCGTTCAACCATACGGTTGAATATAGCAAGCCCGGCGGATCGTTCAACCATTTAGTTGAATGAATGTATCGAACCGAGCGGCCCGGAATCGCCGCAATCCACCGGGCAACCGTGCGATTCGCCCGGGCGTTTTTCGTCTGAAGGAGGACTTCGCCATGAACCGCCTGAACACGATCTTCGTCGCCCTGGGTGCCGCCACCGGCGCCGCCGTCGTTGCGGCCACGCCGCTCTCGACCGCCCAGGCGCAGTCCGGCCATTCGCTGGTCCTCGCCGAGCAGGCCTGTCTCGACCGCGGCATCACTCCGCATACGTCGGCTTTCAACCGCTGCGTGACGCGCACGGCAACGGCGTACGAGGGTGACGTCTGCCTGTCCTACGGCCTCAGCCCACAGAGCCTGGGCTACCGCCAATGCGTCGCGAACCAGCGCGCGCTGGGCGTGAGCACGGTCGACTACAGCATCGTCCCGGAGCCGCGAACCGTGCAGACCTATCGCGTGAGGCCGATCCCGACCGACCCGGCCTACTTCGAGGAGTACGTCGTGCCGTCGCGGGTGTCATACCGCTACTAGGTAAGAAGAGCGGGATGGCGATTCCGACTGGCAAACGTGCCGAGTCGGAGGACGACGGCTAGGATCGGTCCATGGAACCGCTTCCCTCCTCCGTCCTCCCCGCCGGCGTGCGCAGCCGCATCCTGCCCGGCATCAACGGCCTCGACGTCCACGTGCTCGAGGCTGGCTACGAGCAGAAGGGCCGTCCTGCGGTGCTCCTGCTGCACGGCTTCCCCGAGCTCGCCTACAGCTGGCGCAAGCAGCTCCCGGCGCTCGCCGCTGCGGGCTATCACGCGATCGCGCCGGACCAGCGCGGCTACGGCCGCACCACCGGCTGGAGCAAGGACTACGACGCCGACCTCTCCTCCTTCCGCTTCATGGGCCTGCTGCGCGAGGCGATTGGCGTGCTCTATGCGCTGGGCCATCGCACCGCCGAGGCGATCGTCGGCCACGATTTCGGCGCGGCCTCGGCCTCGTTCCACGCGCTGGTGCGGCCCGACATCTTCAAGCGCATGGTGCTGATGAGCGCTCCGTTCGGCGGCGTGCCGGCGGTGCCGTTCGACACGGCCGACAAGCCCGCCCCCGCCGCCAAGCCCGTCGACTTCCATGCCGCGCTCGCCGCCCTGCCGCGGCCGCGCAAGCATTACCAGTGGTACCAGTCGACCCGCGAGGCCAACGAGAACCAGTGGCATGCGAAGCAGGGCGTGCACGACTTCCTGCGCGCCTACTATCACCACAAGAGCGCCGACTGGAAGGCGAACAAGCCCTATGAGCTGAAGGGCTGGATCGCCGAGGAACTGGCCAAGATGCCGACTTACTACATCATGGATCTCGCCGAGGGCATGGCCGAGACCGTGGCCAAGGAGATGCCCTCCGCTACCGAGATCGCCGCCAACAAGTGGATGACCGAGGCGGAGATGCGCGTCTACAGCACCGAGTACGAGCGCAACGGCTTCCAGGGCGGCCTCAACTGGTATCGCGTGCGCACGACCGGCCAGATCGAGCGCGAGTATGCCGCCTTCACCGGCCGCACCATCGACCAGCCCTCGACCTTCATCTCGGGCGCCAGCGACTGGGGCAACTACCAGTCGCCCGGCGCGCTGGAACGCATGCAGAAGAGCGCCTGCACCAACATGAAGGAGATCCACCTGGTACCCGGCGCCGGCCACTGGGTGCAGCAGGAGCAGCCCGAGGAAGTGAACCGCCTGCTGCTGGAGTTCCTCAGGAAAACCTGACGAGGTTGCCCATGACGCCGAGGCTCGCCGCCGTCGACCAGCTCACCGTCGATGTCATCACCGACAATATGAGCGACACCTATGCGAGCAAGCCCGCCTTCGCCACCTCGGAGATGGCCAACATCCTGAGCGCGGGCGCGAAGGAGATCTCCGGCGAGACCCTGCTCGTGGCCAACCTGGGCTACGGGCTGCGGCTCAGGACGCGCCTCGGCAAGACCGAACACACGCTGCTGTTCGACACCGGCACCGAGGGCGCGGCCTTCATCCGGAACTGCCGCAACCTCGCGATCGACCTGGGCGAGGTCGAAGAGATCGCCATCACGCACGGCCACTGGGACCATATGGGCGCGCTCCCCGCAGCACTCGACGCCATCGGCAAGCGCCGCGGCCGGCAAAGCGTCTCGGTCCATGTCAATCCCGGCATGTTCAACGAGCGCGGCGTGCTGCTGGTCAACGGCTCGATCTTCGCCGCCGCCCGCGTGCCGACGCCTGCCGAGATGGAGGCGCAGGGCGCGCGCGTGGTCAACGACGGCAACGCCCGCACCCTGCTCGACGATCACTTCTACTACAGCGGCGAGATCCCGCGCGTGTCGTCGTTCGAGAAGGGCCGCGAGGACCATCTCTGCCGCAAGGACAATTCGGAGGAGTGGCGGCCCGATCCGTTCCTGATGGACGAGCGCATGATGATCGTGAACGTGGCGGGGCTGGGCCTCGTCGTGTTCAGCGCCTGCTCGCACGCCGGCATCGTCAACGTCTGCACCGAGGCCCGTCGCCTGTTCCCCGACGCGCCGATCCACGCCGTGATGGGCGGCCTGCATCTCGGCGGCGTGATGGAGCACATCATCCCGCAAACGGTCGAGGGGCTGCGTCCCTTCGACGTCGGCTACTTCATCGCCGGCCACTGCACTGGCTGGCATGCGCTGCATGCGCTGGCCAACGCCTACGGCGAGAGGGTCAGCCAGTCCGCCGTCGGCACCAAGTATGTCTTCGAGGCCGGCGCCGGTGCTCCCCGCGCAACCGCAGCACCCACCCGCTTCGGGGATAAGCCCGACTGGTGATGGTCTCCGTCATGGGCCATGAATAGGGCCCGTGAACGACGCTTCTCCCGGTCCCCTCTCCCTGCAGGCATTGCGCGCCGCCGCGTTCCAGGGCCGGGAGCCGCCGCCGCTGCCCGCCATCGCGCGCCATCCCGCCTACCGCTGGTTCGTCGTCGGCACGGTCTGCATCGGCGCCTGCATGGGCCAGATCGACGCCAGCATG
>SCVT01000234.1 GCA_004296815.1 Reyranella sp.
GCTCTTCCGATCTTGTTGAACACCGCCAGCACGATATTGATCAGGATCGCGTTCTCGAGATTGAGGACGGTCCACTGCTCGGCCGCGGGCGGCAGCAGGTAGGTGACATGGGCGAGCGCGCCCGCGCATAGAGCGAGCGCCACGTTCGTTGCGGGACCGGCGGCCGCCACCCAGACCATGTCGCGGCGCGGATTGTTGAGTGCGGCGAAATTCACCGGCACGGGCTTCGCATAGCCGAACAGGAAGGGCGCCCGCATCAGCAGCAGCGCGCCCGGCAGCAGCACCGTGCCCACGGGGTCGATGTGCTTGAAGGGATTGAGCGTCACGCGGCCCTGGTCCCAGGCCGTCCGGTCGCCGAAACGGTAGGCCACGAAGCCGTGCGCCGCCTCGTGCATCGTGATCGCCAGGATGGCGGGGATGATCCAGGTGGAGATCGTGTAAAGGGTCTCGTTCAGATCCAGATCCACGGTCTTGTCCCCACCGGTGCTTCGTCTACGCTTCGCCAATGCATCTTCGCACAGTATCGCGCGGGCAAGCGGCAATATCGTGGACGATCTGTGTGCTCGCCCTGTTGCTGGCGTTGCCGGCCGTCGCGCAGCAGAACGTGCGCGTGCCTGTGGAGCAGGGCGGCCGGACCGTGCAGCTCGCCGCGCAGCTCTTCCGGCCGGCCAATACGGCGCAGGCCGTCCCGGCCGTCGCGATCTTCCACGGCTGCGGCGGGCCGGGTCAGAACACCGCCCGAATGGCGGGGCTGCTCGCCTCCTGGGGCTACGCGGCGTTGGTGGTCGACAGCTTCTCGGCGCGCGGCCAGAAGGACATCTGCGGCCGCAACTGGCCGACGCAAGGAGATGCCGAGGCGCGCGCCGGCGATATCGATGCCGCCCTCGCCTGGCTCGCCAAGCAGCCCGGCGTCGATCCGCGGCGGCTCGCCTACATGGGCTATTCCTACGGCGGCGGCGTGGCGATGCTGCGCGCACTGTCCGGCCGGATGGAGGATGCGACGCCGTCGCTCGCGCGCGCCGTCGTGCTGGTCTATCCCGATTGCGCGCTGGCCAATCCGCTGGGCACGCGGCTCCGCGCACGGCAGCCCATCCTGTTCGCCATGGGTGCGCTCGACGACTGGACGCCGGTCGCTCAGTGCAAGACTGTCATCGACCGCATCGCCGCCGGTCGCGATCTCGTGGAGACCAGGGTCTACGAGGGCGCGCATCACAGCTTCGACGCGCTTGGCCTGCCGGTGCGCTATCTCGACGGCGTCGGCAATCGCAGCAAGCCCGGCGGCTGCTGCGGCGCGCACTACGGCGCGCACGAGCCCGCGTGGCAGCAGTTCGTCGTTGACGTGAAGGCGTTCCTGGCCAAGAACCTCGCCCCCTGATTCACGCGAGGCTCGCACATGACCAAGACGATCTGGCACTGCCACATCGCGATCTCGCTCGACGGCAAGATCGCGCGTGCCGACGGCTCGTTTGATTGGCTGGAAAGCCATCCGGCCGAGGAGTTCGGTATCGAGGCGTTCCTGGAGGGCGTCGACGCGATCCTGATGGGGCGTAGCACCTACGATGCCGTGCGCGGCATGGGCGAGTGGCCCTATCCGGACAAGGCGGTGATCGTGATGACCGGCCGGCCGCTCGTTGACGCGCCACCGGGCATCGAGGCGCGCGCGGGCGATCTCGCTGTTGTTGCCGCGGAACTCGAGGGCCGCGGCTACGCCAAGGTCTGGGTCGAGGGCGGCGGCCAGGTGATCCGCGGCATGATCGCGGCCGGCAAGCTCGACGTGCTGGAGATGGCGATCGTGCCCATCGTGCTCGGCGACGGCATCCCGCTCTTTCCGCCGGGCACCCCAGGCCTGAAACTCGCGCTGAAATCCTGCGCGCCGCGCAGCGCGGGTGCGCTGCACGTCGTCTACGAAGCGGTGCGCTGACGCGAATCGCGTTGTCCATCCCGAGGTACCGCCCCTAGGATCGAGGCGACTTGGGGGGAGAGGGTGGAGATTCGTGCGTCCGGCCACGCGGGGTGGCTGCCGGCCTTGTCGCTGCTCGGAGCGAGTCTGGTCGCCGTGCCGGAGCCCGCGATGGCCCAGGCACCTGCGCCGACGCCTGCGGCTCAGACCGCAGCGCCCGGCGTGCGCCATGTCGGTCGCGTGCACGACCGGATCCGCGCCGCCAAGGAGCGCGAGGACCGTACGCTCGAGCAGGAGGTCGACAACGCGGTCAAGCGCGTCGGCCAGGCCAAGCGGCAGATCGCGGACACGACCGGCATCACTTACGCGATGACGGTCTCGGCGCTCGGCCAATGGGGCACGCCCGACGGCGGCTACGGTGCGGTGCAGGGCCTGTTCACGCCGTCGGTCGACTGGAAGCTGTACGACAATCACCCTATCGGCAGCGGCTCGTTCCAGTTTTCCTACATCGCGACGCAGTACTGGTCGTCGCCCACGGCGGCCGCCCTCCAGGGCCGGCTCAATCTCAACAGCCCTATCAACGACTATCCGGGCAACTCGCTCACCTTCGCGCAGGTGAGCTTCACGCACGACTTCCCCGGCAACTGGCTCGCCGTGACGCTGGGCCAGTACCCGTTCGCCAACTTCGACGGCAACGCCTACGCCAACAACCAGCAGGTCAACTTCCTCGGTTACTCGCTGTCGCAGAACGGCAGCCAGAACTACTCGCTGGGCAGCCTCGGCGCCTATGCGCAGATCAACCCGACGAAGGAGATCACGTTCGCCACGGGATTCCAGGACGCAAACAACGTCAGCGGGACGTCGATCCTGTTCAACACGGTGGGCCAAGGCCCCTATGCATGGTTCGCCTATGGCGCCTGGTCGCCGACCTTCGGCAAGCTGGGGCAGGGCGACTACGGATTGCTCTACTACGAGGTGCCGGGCGTGCCCCTGCAGCCGCAGGCGAGCTCGGGCCTGTCGTTCAGCGCCTCGCAGCCGCTTGGGCCGCACTGGGGCGTGTTCCTGCGTGCCAACACGGCGTGGAACTCGAGCTGGTACATCCAGTCCTCGATCGCCGGCGGCGCCGTCTACAACAACCCGCTGGGCCGTAGTCCGCTCGACCAGATTGGCCTGGGTGTCGCCTGGAACAGCACCAACCAGAGCCTCTATGCCGGGACCTTCGCGCTGCCGAGCGAGACAATGGTCGAGCTCTACTGGGCCTGGACGTTCTTCCAGCGGCTGCAGGTCACGCCCGACCTGCAGCTCTATTTCCAGCCGGCGCTGACACCGACGCAGCAGCTCGCTGCGGTGTTTTCGCTCCGGGTGGCGGTGTTGTTCTGATGGTTTGCCTGTAGGCTGACCGAGGGGAGAGGGGGCTGATCGATGGCCGACACAATCACGCCGCCTGGACAGGGACACGGGCAGGGGCACGGGCACGGGCCGATGCGGATGTGGAGCGTCTCGGCGCTCGGCATCGGCTCGATGGTCGGCGCGGGCATCTTCGCGCTGCTGGGGCAGGCCGCACTGATGGCCGGCAGCGACGTCTATCTCTCCTTCGCCATCGGCGGCGTCATCGCGCTGCTCTCGGGCTACTCCTACTCCCGTCTCGCCGCCCGCTTCCCGAGCTCGGGCGGCATCATGGACTATTTCGACCGCGCCTTTCCGTCGCCGGTCGTGGCGGGCGGCCTGTCGGTCCTCTACCTGGTGACGCAGATCGTCTCGATCGCGATGATCGCCAAGACCTTCGGCGCCTATACCGACCGCCTGCTGCTGGGCGACGTCTCGGCGCCTTACGTGGCCAACATCTTCGCCTCGGCGATCGTCGTCATCCTGGTCATCGTCAACATGGTGGGTTCGGGCACGGTGGGTCGCATCGAGGAGCTGCTGGTCGCGGCCAAGCTGTTGATCCTGACAGCGCTGCTGCTGGCCGGTGTGCCGAGCATCGATCCCGCCATGCTGCAGAAAGGGCCGACCGTCGGATCGGCGACGCTGTTCGCCAGCGTCGGGCTCACCTTCTTCGCCTATGCCGGCTACGGCATGATGACCAACGCCTCGGGCCACGTCGCCAATCCCGCCGTGACGATCCCGCGTGCCATCTTCCTCGCCATCGCCGTCGTGATCGTCCTCTACATCGGCCTGTCGGTGATCGTGCTGGGCAACATCTCGCCCGACGAGCTGGCGCGCTACTCGAGCACGGCGGTGGCGCAGGCCGCCAAGCCCGTCCTCGGCCATGCCGGCTTCGTCATCGTGTCGATCGGTGCGCTGTTCGCGACCTCCTCGGCGATCAATGCCAGCATCTTCTGCGCCCTCGAGGTCTCGCGCGGGCTCGCGGCCAAGGGCCAGCTTCCCGCCGTGTTCGGGCGCGCCGCCTGGGGGCAGGGGACACGCGGGCTGGTGTGGTCGACCGGCGCGATCCTGGTGATGGTCAACTTCTTCGATCTCGGCGCCATCGCCCAGGTCGCGGGCGCCACCTTCCTGATCTCCTACCTCGGCGTCTTCGCCGCCCATTGGCGCCTGCACAAGGAGGCGGGCGGATCGCGCCTGCTGATCGTGGGCGGCGCGGCGCTGATGCTGGTCGTGCTCCTCGCTTTCATGCAAAGCCTGTGGTCGACGCAGCCGTCGGCGATCTGGCTCACCGTGCTGGCGGTGGCCGGCAGCCTCGCAGTCGAGTGGCTGGTCCAGCGGCGACGCGGCGCCGAAGGTGCAGCGCGCTAGGCCGCAATGCGATCCGCTGCTAGGCTCGTTTTCCCAGTCGAGGTGTAGAAGACCGATGTAGTCGCAGGTTCGATCCCATCGCCGACCAGATGCCCGCCATCCGCGCGGGCATCGTGCGTTGGCTCGTCGAACCCCATCCACTATCGCATCGGACTTGCCTCATGATTCGCAAAGCACTTCTCGCCGACCGGCCCCGCATCCACGAGGTGCGCATGGCGGTGCGCGAAAACCGCCTCCTGAACCCCGTCACGCGCGCCAAGGTCGACGACGTCGCCACCTGGATCTTCGACAACGGCGCCTTCTGGGTGTGGGAGGAGGCGGGCGCCGTGCAGGGCTTCGCCGTCGCCGACATCCGCGACGGCACGATCTTCGGCCTGTTCATCCATCCCGACTACGAGGGCCGCGGCATCGCCCGCGCGCTCCTGCCGCTCGCCTGCGCCGATCTCAAGGCGGCGGGCTACGCGGTCGCGACGCTCACCACCGGCCCCGGCACGCGCGCCGAGGGCTTCTACCGCGAGAACGGCTGGCGCGAGACCGGACGCCAGGACGACGGGCAGGTCATCTTCGTGAAGGACCTGTAGCCCGCGCGAGCGCCGCGCGCGCGAGCAGCCGCGTCGAGTCGAGCGTCGGCAGGCTCGAATTGGCGTCGCTGATGATCAGCGGAATCTCCGTGCAGCCGAGCACGACGGCATCGCAGCCGTCGCGCTTCAGGCGGTCGATGATCCTCTGGAACGTGGCGATGCCTTGTGGCGTGAAGCGGCTCATGACGAGCTCGTCCATGATCACGCGGTTGGCCTCCTCGCGCTCCTCCGGCGTCGGCTTCAGCCAGGCGAGACCCGCCGCCTCGAGCTTCTCGGGATAGACCTCGCTGTCGACCAGCCAGCGCGTGCCGGTGATGCCGATCTTGGCGTACCCGCGCGCCTTTGCCTCGGCGGCCGCGACCTCGGCGATGTGCAGCCAGGGCAGCGGCGAGCGCGGCGTCACGTGGGCCATCGCCTGGTGGATCGTGTTGTCGGGGCAGATCAGGAAATCGGCGCCGGCCTTTGCGAGCTTCTCCGCCGAGGAAAGCATCAGCTCAGCCACGCCCTTGCGGTCGCCGGCGTCGAGGCACACGACATAGTCGGCGAGCGAATGGGTGTGCAGCGAGACCTCGGGATGCGCATGCGGGCCGAGCAGGCCGGCGCCTTCGACGCAGATGGTCTTGTAGCAAAGCGCCGCGCCTTCGGCGGAGCAGGCGACGATTCCGATGTGCTGGGTCATGGCCTTGAATATAGGGCGCCGGTTTGCAGGTTCAGCAGGTTTCGTGCTAGATATTCGATACGCTGACGACGCTCGTCATTTCATCGGCCTGCCCGGTCCCACCGCGGCGGGCCGTTTGCGTTTTCCGGTTCATCTTCAAAACCGCCACGGTCCTGACCGTGGATCAGACAACCCCTAAAGCCCACGCCTCCGACGGCCGTTGGAGAGGCGCACGACAGAACGCTGGGAGCCACCATGCGCGCGAGGGCAACGACCCACTGAGTACGGCCCGATGTGCTGGCAGTGCCAGCACGGCAACGAACAACGAGGCGCGCTCACGTGAAGTGCGCCCTGCGACAGGTGCTACAAAACGGTACGTCCGGGTGTAGCACCTCGAAGCCGGGAAAGCCGCGCAGATGCTGGATCGAAGCCCCGTCACACGAGCGTCGGGACGGCGGTGTTCCTGTCGGTGCAGTGCTACAGGTCAGCCCTTCGCGCGCGGATGGGCGGCGCGGTAGACGGCGGCGAGGCGGGCGGCGTCGACGTCGGTGTAGCGCTGGGTCGTCGACAGCGAGGCGTGGCCCAGCAGTTCCTGGATGGTGCGCAGGTCGCCGCCGGCGCCCAGCAGGTGGGTGGCGAAGGAGTGACGCAGCGCGTGCGGCGTCACGCTTTCGGCGAGGCCGAGGCCGCGCCGGATCTCGCGCACGCGCTTCTGCACGATGGCGGGATCGAGCGCGCCGCCGCGCGCGCCGACGAAGACCCTGGACTTCGGGCTGGCGGCGGCGAGCCAGGGGCAGGCGTCGCGGTAGGCCTTCAATGCCTGCAGCGCCTGCGGCAGCAGCGGCACCAGCCGCGTCTTGTTGCCCTTGCCGAGGATGGGGAGCGTGTCGCGGCCGCTCTTCAACAGCTCGTCGACCTCGCCCTTGGTGAGCGACAGCGCCTCGCCGATGCGCAGGCCCGCACCGTAGAGCAGGATCAGCACGGCGCCGTCGCGCAGGTCGATCCACGGCGCGCGCTCCTGGTCGGGCTCGGCCTCGAGCAGATCCTCCATGTCGCGCTCGGAGAGCGCCTTGGGGACGGACTTGGGCAGTTTGGGCGTCTGGATCGACGCCACGCTCGCATTGTGGGCGAGGCCGTTCTTGTCGAGGAAGCGGAAGAAGGAGCGCACCGAGGAGAAGGCGCGGGCGGTCGAGGTGCGCGCCATGCCCTGGCGCGACCGTTCGGCCAGCCAGGCGCGGAACTCGGCGGGCTTGAGCTTCGCGAGCGCGTCGAGCGTCGGCGCGCGACCGAGATAGCCCGTCATGAAGCCCAGGAAGGTGGCTATGTCGTGCTCGTAGGCGGTCAGCGTGTGGGCGGAGAGCCGGCGCTCGCTCTGCAGCCAGTCGCGCCACGCCGTCTGTGCGTCGGCGACCGTCGTCATCCCGATGTCACTCGGGCAGGTCGAGCCAGGCGCGCGTGGTGTTCTCCAGCACCTTGGCGAGGAAGAACAGGAGCTCGGTCGACATCTCCGGCCCGAAGGCCTGCCCGTCGCGCGCGCCGAAGCACATAACGCCGTCGGGCGAGCCCGAGGAGACGCGCAGCCGCATCAGCACGTCGGACTTCACGAAGCGGGCGACGTCGCCGAAGAAGGCTTCCTCGCCCACGATGTCGGAGCGCAGGCGGGCGTGCTTGTCCGGGCCGATCGCGGCATCGATGGCGCCGGGCGCCAGCACGTAGACGCCACGCACCGGCACGCGCTTGGGTGCGTCGGCGTTGGCTTCGATGGCGAGGGTGATGAAGTCGACGTCGAGCAGCTCGG
>SCVT01000235.1 GCA_004296815.1 Reyranella sp.
CTGTCAGGCGACGGCGCCCTGACGAAGGCCGGCGACGGCACGCTGACCCTGACCGGCGCCAACACCTACACGGGCGGCACGACGGTCTCGCGCGGCGTCCTGCGCGGCACCACGACGAGCCTCCAGGGCGCCATCACGAACAACGCCGCAGTGGTGTTCGATCAGGCGACCGCCGGCACCTATGCCGGCGACATGACCGGCAGCGGCACCCTGACGAAGCTCGGCGTGGGAGCGCTCACTTTGTCCGGCAGCAACAGCTATTCGGGCGGCACCATCGTCTCGGCCGGATCGCTGCGGGGCACGGCGACGAATCTCCAGGGCGACATCGCGAACAATGCCGCAGTGGTGTTCGATCAGGCGACCGCAGGAACCTATGCCGGCGACATGACCGGCAGCGGCACCCTGACGAAGCTCGGTGCCGGCACCCTCACCCTGTCCGGCAGCAACAGCTATGCCGGTGGCACGACGGTCTCGGCCGGCGCGCTGCAGGGCGATGCCGCAAGCCTCCAGGGCGCGATCTCCAACAACGCCGCGGTTCTCTTCGACCAGGCGGGCGTCGGCCTCTATGCCGGCAACATGTCGGGCAGCGGCAGCCTTACCAAGCTCGGAACCGGCACGCTCATCATGACCGGCAGCAGCGGCTATGCCGGCGGCACGACGGTTTCGGCTGGTGCGCTGCAGGGCAGTGCGACCAGTCTACAAGGCGCCATCACGAACAACGCGTCAGTGGTCTTCGCCCAGGCGAGCGCCGGCACCTATGCCGGCAACATGACCGGCAGCGGCAGCCTGACGAAGCTCGGCGCCGGCTTGCTCATCCTGTCCGGCACCAACAACTACTCGGGCGGCACGACGGTCTCGGCCGGCACCCTTCAGGGCAACACGACGAGCCTTCAGGGTGCCATCACCAACAACGCCTCGGTGGTTTTCGATCAGACGGCCGCCGGCACCTACGCCGGCAACATGTCGGGCAGCGGCACCCTGACGAAGCTCGGTACCGGCACGCTCACCCTCTCCGGCAGCAACAGCTACTCGGGCGGCACGACGGTCTCGGCCGGCATCCTGCGGCTGGGCAGCGCCACGGCGCTTCCGACGATCGGCGCGCTCACGGTCAACGGCGGCGAGATCGACCTCAACGGCAACAACCTGACCGTCAGCGCGCTCGCCGGCGTGGGCGGCCGGATCTCGCTGGGCACCGGCAATCTGACGGCCAGCACCGCGGGTGACACGACGCTGAGTGCGGCCATCACCGGCACCGGCGGAATCACCAAGTCGGGCAGCGGTACGCTGATCCTGTCCGGCGCGAACACCTACACCGGCCCGACCTCGGTCAGCGGCGGCCGCCTCGCGGTGAACGGCAGCGTCACCAGCGACGTGACGGTCGGCAGTGGCGGCAACCTGGGCGGCAGCGGCACGATCACCGGCGTCGTGTCGAACGCCGGCACCCTCGCACCTGGAAACTCGATCGGAACACTCACCGTGAGCGGCTCGTTCACGCAGGCCGCCAGCAGCACCTATCAGGTCGAGGCCAATGCCGCGGGCCAGGCCGACCGGACCAACGTCACCGGCGCCCCGGGAAACGCCATCATCGCGGGAGGCGTCGTCCAGGCGGTGGCGGCGCCCGGCGTCTATGCGCCCAGCACGACCTACACGATCGTGAATGCGACAGGGGGCGTCACCGGCACCTATGCCGGCGTCTCCAGCAACTATCCCTTCCTGCAGGCCTCGCTCGCCTACGACTCCAACAACGTCTATCTGACGCTCAAGCCCGGCGGCTTCGCGGCCGGCTCCGCGACGGCCAACCAGGCCGCGGTCGGTGCCGCCCTCGACCAGAGCGTTGCAGCCGCCAGCGGTGACTTCGCGACGGTGGTCGGGACGCTCGCGACGGCCTCGCTGTCACAGGGCCAGGCGGTGATGAATGCCATCAGCGGCCAGAACTACTCGGGTTTCTCGAGCGCCGTCGTAGGCGCCGGCCAGCTGTTCATGTCCGCGCTCAGCCAGCAGCTCGATGCGGCGCGTGGCGGAGATCCCCGCGGCAGCATGCGCGTGGCGCTCGCGGAAGCCTGCGAGTTGGAGGTCTGCGCACCCGGCGCATGGAGCCTGTGGGCCACGGGCCTCGCCGGCTTCGGCAGCATCGCCGGCAACACCAATGCCGGCACGGTCACCTACAGCGCGGGCGGTGCCGCCGCCGGTCTCGACTACCGGATCGACCCGCGACTGCTGGTGGGCATCGGCGTCGGCTTCGCCAGCGGCAGCCAGTGGGTGAGCGGCTTCAGCGGCCGCGGCTCGACCGACTCCTACCAGGCGACCCTCTATGCCTCGTTCGCCGAAGGCGCGTTCTGGGCGAGCGCACTGGCCGGCTATGCCTACAACGACAACCGGATGACGCGTCAGATCGTGATCCCCGGCCTTCAGGCCCGGACCGCGACCGGCGGGACGGGCGCGAACCAGTTGCTGGGCCAGCTCGAAGCCGGCTACCGCATCGGCCTGTTCGCCCCGGCCGCCGCGACCCTCGCGCCCTTCGCACGATTGCAGGGCACGACGGTGATGCAGAACGGCTTCACCGAGAGCGGTGCTGGTTCGCTGAACCTCAGCGTCGCACCGCAGACAACCAATTCGCTGCGTTCGACCCTTGGCGCGGAACTCGCGGGCCGGATCGGCACCGACCGCCCCGTCGGGCTCATGGTCAGCGTGGGCTGGATGCACGAATACGCCGACACTGCGCGGCCGGTATCGGCCTCGTTCGCCGGCGCACCGGGCAGCAACTTCACCGTGCTCGGGGCGCCGCCCGCGCGCAACGCGGCTGCGCTGGCGCTCGCGGCCAACACTGCGATCGCCAAATCGACGTCCGTCTACTTCCGCTACGACGGCGAGATCGGCGGCGGCAGCGATGCCCACGCCCTCACCGCCGGCTTCCGGATGAGCTGGTGAGCGCTCACCCCTTGGGTCGCTGCGGCACCATGCAGAAGCCCTGGGCCTCGATGCCCAGCGGCGGATTGAACTTCGAGCGGAAGTTCTCCATCGCGATGGCAGCCGTCAGCTCGACGATCTGGGCGTCGGTGTAGTGTTTCTTGAGGCTGTCGACGAGCGCTTCGTCGACCCTCTGGTCGGTGTAGGTGATGCGCTCGGCATATTCGAGGGCCAGCCGCTCGGCCTCGCTGAACAGCTCGCTGTCGCGCCAGGCCATGACCTCCGCCAGCTTCTCCATCCCGCCGTCCGTCGTTTCCAGCACACGGCTGGAA
Source organism: Reyranella sp. (assembly GCA_004296815.1). GTDB lineage: Bacteria > Pseudomonadota > Alphaproteobacteria > Reyranellales > Reyranellaceae > Reyranella. The sequence continues at coordinate 3,240 of SCVT01000235.1, forward strand.
TTGATATCAATTCAAAACGGACAGCCGTTGATGGTGGCGACGCGGACGTAGAGCAAAGCCGGCAGGCCCTTGGGCAGCAGGCCCGACTGCTCGATCGATTGGCCGAGCTGGCCCGCGGCCCGCAGGATCGGCGGGCAGTGCGCCATCACCTTGGTCGGGTTCAGCAGGCCGCCGAACATCTCGCGCTGGCGATCGAAGATCGCCTTCAGGATCGGATCGCCGCCGTCTTCTTCGACTTCGCTGACACGGGGCATGGCCACTCCTGTCGTCTGGAGGTTGAGGGGCGCGGACGATAACGCCCCGCCCTGCTCATGCGTGATGGATTTCTTCTCATGCCGCCGCCGAAGCGCGGCTTCGTTTTAGAAGCCCAGCGACTTCGCCTGCACGACGCCCTCGATGCTGCCGATCTTGCCCATCAGCTCGCCCGAGATCGGCTGGTCGACCTGGACCAGTGCGATCGCCGAGCCGCCCGGCT
>SCVT01000236.1 GCA_004296815.1 Reyranella sp.
CTTCGATTCGGCGAGGCTGACGGCGATCGATTCGATCGCATCGAGGGTCGGCGTGTCGATGCCGACGCTGCGCCCGAAGGCGATCGGCGCCCGCACGATCGCCTCGATCTCCATCGGACGGCCGAGCTCGTAATCCTGCAGGATCGACGGGCGGTGGTCGGGATAGACGCGCTTCTCGCCGTATCGGGTGTCGGGATGGTCGTCGAGCATCACGCCGTGTGCCGCCGCCACGGCCAGCGCCTCTTCATGGGCGCGGCGCGCCAGGCGGTTGATCATCGGCGTCTTCTGGATGGTCGTGGGCTGGCCCAGGATCAGGCAGAGCGTCGATCCAGTCAGGTTCGCCATCAGCTTGTGCCAGATGTCGTAGCGGATGTCCTTGCTCGCGGGCGAGGCGATGCCGGCGGCGATCAGCGTCTTGCGCAGCGCCTCGATGCGCGGCGTCTGGCGGTCGTCGGTCTCGCCGACCCAGAGCGTGTTGCGGTCGGGCGAGATGTTGTGGATCACGCCGGGCTCGATCACGTGGTTCGACGTGGTGATCACGCCGCCCAGCGCGCGGTCGAAGCCGACGGCCTTGGCGAGCGCCCCGCCGGGATCGAGCCGCGACAGGTCCGGCGCCTTGGGCCGATGCTCGGCGAGGCCGTTGCCGTACCACCAGGGAATGCCGTTCTGGGCGAACACGACCGGCGTGTCGGGGCCGAGCAGCGGCGTGACGTTCGCCGCGAGGTCGCCGAGGCTCGAGGCCTTGAGCGTGGAGATGACGACGTCCTGCGGGCCGAGATCCGCCGGCCGGTCGCTCGCCTTCACCTTGCCCACGATGGTTCGGTCGCCCGTCCGGAGCGTGAGGCCGCGTGCCCTGATCGCGTCGAGGTGCGCGCCGCGCGCGACGACCGAGACGTCGTTGCCGGCGGCCGCAAGGCGGGCCGCGAAGTTGCCGCCGATCGCGCCGGCGCCGTAGACGCAGATCCTCATCGTTAGGCTGGCCTCGTCTCGGCGAACCGAAGCGAGTCGAGGAAGCGCTTGGCCGCACCCTTCGTCACTTCGTCGTTCTTCGCCGTCACCAGCAGGCGATAGAGCCGGTCCTTCACGATGTAGGTGCGCATCATCACCACCGCGCCCTGGGCGTCGGCGATGTCGAGTGCATAACCGTCCCAGCCCTGCAGGGTCACCGGCTCATCGGCCACGTACTTGAATGTCGCGCGCGGGAAGGCCTTCTCCGCCTCGCCGCGGCCGAGTTCCTTGGCCATCAGCTTGCTGTCCTTGTCGGAGAACCAGCCGGGCGCATAGTCGACATAGTCGAAGTCGAACATCTCACCGTCGCGCTTGGAGGCCCAGGCGACCCGCTCGCCGGCATGCCCCTTCTCCTTCTCGGAGGCGACGGTCTTCTGTGCCGGCGCCGGCATCTCGAGACGGACGCGCAGGTCGGGCGACACCACGGTCTGCCACTGGTCGGCGGGCGGCGTCTGGGCCCGCACCACGGCGGGCGCGGCGATCAGGGCGAGGACGAGGGCGCGGCGTTTCATGCCGGCGACACCAGCTCTTTGCGGCCCGACCAGTCCCAGGCGAGCCCCGTGCGCGAGACGCCGAGCAGCAACCCGTGCAGTTCCTTGGGGTGCACCCAGCCGCCATCGGGATCGGTGACCGGATCGGACCCGCGCGGCGTGTAGCGCGCATTGGCGTCGAGCAGGCGCTGGCGCACGTTCGGCCAGTCGTGGACCTCGACGTAGCACATGTAGAGCGAGTCGCCGTGCTTGTGGGCGAAGCGGCCCATCGCATGGACGTTGTCGGTCACCTGGCTGAGCTCGATGCGGTCCAGCCGGTTCGGCGGATCGAACAAGGTGAGCGTGCCGATATAGCCGAAGCGCTCGCTGCCGATGTCGCTGAAGCGCGAGGGATCCAGGCCGAACAGGCCGGCATAGACCGCGGCGGCGCGGCGCCAGTCGCTGATCAGCGTGTTGGTGGTCTCGTACAGGAACGACACCGGGCCGACCCGCGGCCGGTAGGTGCTCTCGGAGATCACGATCGGCAGGCCGAAGGTCGCCTCGGACGAGAGGTAGAGTTGCTCGGCGTCGCGGTCGTAGGGGATGCCGAGCCCCTCCCAGCGCTTCACCATGCTGTCGAGGTCCGCGGTGCAGTAGCCCGCCGTCATCAGCCCCTCGCCGCGCTTGGCGAGAAAATCCTGGGTGAGACCCGCGCCGTCGGCCTCGCAGAGCTCGAACTCGCTCTCGCCCACGGCCAGGATCGTGCGCTTGGCCGAGAGGTGGCGGCTGTGGTCGTGACGCGAGACCTCGCTGCCGAGAAGCTGGTTGAAACGCTGTGCCGCCTTGGCGGCGTCATGCACGGCGATCTGGACGCGGTCGCAACGGTCGAGCATGGCCCGACCTTACCTCAGTAGGCGTAGTCGCGGAACAGTGCCGCGAAGGACCCTTTCCACTCGCCCTTCCACTTGGCGAGAAGCTCGTCGGCCGGCGCCTGGCCGCTCGCCACCGCGCGATCGAGCGGCGCGAGATATGTCGTCTCGTCGTTGCCCTCGCCGTCCAGCCGCTTGCGGGCGCGCAGCCCGGCATGGGCGATCTCGACGACCTCGCGCGCCAGCTCCGACAGCACGCGGCCGCGGAACATGGTCGACAGTCCGGTCTTGGGCGTCTCGGCGCGCAGGAAATCGTGGTCGGCCACGCTCCAGTCCTTGACCAGATCCCAGGCGGCATCGAGCGCGCCCTGGTCGTAGAGCAGGCCGACCCAAAGCGCCGGCAGCGCATCGAGCGCGCCCAGCGGACCCGAATCCGCGCCACGCATCTCGAGGTAACGCTTCAGCCGGACCTCGGGGAACGCGGTCGTGACGTGGTCGGCCCAGTCGTTGATGGTCGGCAGCTCGCCCGGCCGCGCCGGCAGCTTGCCCTTCATGAAATCCTTGAAGCTCTGGCCGGAGGCATCGATGTACTTGCCGTCGCGGTAGACGAAGTACATCGGCACGTCGAGCATGTAGTCGGCGTAGCGCTCGAAGCCGAAGCCGTCTTCGAACACGAAGGGCAGCATGCCGCAGCGGTCGGGGTCGGTGTCGGTCCAGATGTGGCTGCGGTAGCTCTTGAAGCCCGCGTCCTTGCCTTCCTTGAACGGCGAATTGGCGAACAGCGCCGTGGCGATCGGCTGCAGCGCCAGCGAGACGCGGAACTTCTTCACCATGTCGGCTTCGGACTCGAAGTCGAGATTGGTCTGGACGGTGCAGGTGCGCAGCATCATGTCGAGGCCGAGCTTGCCCTTCTTGGGCATGTACTCGCGCATGATCTTGTAACGCCCCTTGGGCATCCAGTGCATGTCCTCGCGCTTCCATTCCGGCGCGAAGCCGAGGCCGATGAAGGACGCGCCGATCTCGCCGGCGACCTGCTTCACCTCGCCGATGTGCTGGGCGTTCTCCGCCGACGTCTCGTGCAGCGTCTCGAGCGGCGCGCCCGAGAGCTCGAACTGGCCGCCCGGCTCCAGCGTGATATTGGCCTTGCCGCGCAGCAAGGCGATCGGATTGTTGCCCTCGACCACCGGCTCCCAGCCGAAGCGCGTCAGGCCTTCCAGCATGGCGCGGATGCCGGTCGCGCCGTCGTAGGGCAGCGGCTTCAGGGTCTTGGTGTGGTAGCCGAACTTCTCGTGCTCGGTGCCCATGCGCCATGCGGCGCGGGGCTTGTTGCCGGCAGCGAAGTACTCGATCAGCTGCCGCCGATTTTCAATCGGCGCGCCGCCGCCCGACGGAGGTGCGGACATTCGATCTCTACTCCCTGAGCGCCCCGCCGCCTTCTAAGGGCTGGGAGCGGCGCAGTCGCATGAACAATTCTCACGCGAGCCTGCGTCTGGTTCATCTTGTTCGATTCCCCCTGTCTCACATCGCCGGGGGCTTGCGCAAGCGCTCAGACGGTAACCTTGGATGTGCGATAATCGGCGGCGAGTCGAGGCGTCGAGCGTCGCCAGTCGCCGACCAGCGCCTGCCAGCAGGCGAGCGCCGCGAGGGCCGCGGTGTCGGCCCTGAGGATGCGCGGGCCAAGTCCTACAGACGTTACATTCTTTATGCGACGCAACGCCGCCAGCTCGGCCTCTGCAAAGCCTCCTTCGGGTCCAATGACGATGGCCCACGGCGCCAGACGCGATTCATTGTCGAGCGCAGCGAGCACCTCGGCGATCGGTGGGCCGCCGCCGGTCTCGTCGCACATCAGCAGACGACGCTCCGCGGGCCAGCCGTCGAGCAACCGGCCAAGATCGATCGACTCGCGCACCTCGGGAACGGTAAGCCGCTCGGTCTGCTCCGCGGCCTCGACCGCGTTGGCACGCAGGCGGCCGACGTTCACGCGCTCGACGGCCGTGTGCTGCGTGACCACCGGCTGCAACACCGAAGCGCCGAGCTCGGTCGCCTTCTCGGCGATGTAGTCGATGCGCGCACGCTTCACCGGCGCGAAGCAGAGCCACACGTCGGGTTCGGCCTCCTGCGGCCGCGTGCACTCCACGATCTCGGCGGCCGCGCCCTTCTTGCCGCGCGCCGAGAGAGAAGCACGCCATTCGCCGTCGCGGCCGTTGAACAGCAGCAGCGGCGCGCCGTCGGGCCGGCGCATGACGTTGCGCAGGTAGTGGGCCTGCGCGTCGTCGAGCGACACTTCCTGGCCGGCCGCGAGGCCTGCCTCGACGAAGAGACGCGCGACGTTCATGGAGTTTCCCGGCACATCCCTGCATGATGCCGTCATGACCGCCGACCGGACAACCGGGTACACCGACATCAATCACCAGCACTGGACGCTGCGCTTCCTGCCGCCCTGGGCGCGGCCCTACGGTAGGCTGGCGCGCTGGGACCGGCCGATCGGCATCTGGCTGCTGCTGTTTCCCTGCTGGTGGTCGCTGGCGCTGGCCGCGGCGCCCGACTGGGGACGCCTTGCCGGGCTGATGGCGCTGTTCGCCCTGGGCGCGCTCGCCATGCGCGGGGCGGGCTGCACCTGGAACGACATCCTCGACCGCAAGGTCGATGCCCAGGTTGAGCGCACCCGCAACCGGCCCCTGCCCTCGGGCGAGGTCAAGCTGCACCAGGCGCTGATCTGGATGGCGCTGCAGGGCGCGGTCGGCGCGGCCGTGCTCTTCAAGCTGAACAAGTTCGCGGGCGGCATCGCCCTGCTCTCGCTGCTGCTGGTCGCGATCTATCCCACGATGAAGCGCCTCACTTCGTGGCCGCAGTTCGTGCTGGGGCTGGCCTTCAACTGGGGCGCGCTGGTGGGCTACGCGGCGGTGAAGGAGAGCCTGTCGTTCGGCACCGTGGCGCTCTATTTCGGCGGCGTCGCCTGGACGATGGTGTACGACACGATCTACGCCATGCAGGACCAGCGCGACGATGCGATCGTGGGCGTCCGCTCCACCGCGCGGCGTTTCGCCGGCGCGCCGCGGCGCTGGCTCACTTTCTTCGCGCTGATGGCGGTGGGCTTCTGGGCATCGACCGGCATTCTGTCGGGCCTCGGTATCGGCTACTTCGCGCTGCTGGCCGTCATCGCGGCCTACTTCGTCTGGCTGATCGCCTTCGTGAAGCCCGCCGATCCCGCCGACTGCCTGATGCGCTTCAAGTCGAACGCACTGGTGGGCTGGCTGCTGCTCGCTGCCCTCGTCGTCGACCGCCTTCGCTAGCCGGATGGCGCGTCTGCCCGCGGATCCCGAGGGGTTCATCGCCAGGAACACCGCGCTCGAGACGCCCGCGATGGTGCCGGAGTTCAAGCTGTGGCTGGCCACCGAGTATGTGCCGATCTGGCAGGCGACCGAAGCCTGGCTGGAGGAGCAGAACGTCGACCCGCCCTACTGGGCCTTCTGCTGGCCGGGCGGCCAGGCCGTGGCACGCTACCTGCTCGACCATCCGACTTTGGTCGAAGGAAAGCGTGTCATCGACTTTGCGGCGGGTTCGGGCGTCTCCTCGATGGCGGCCGCCAGGGCCGGCGCCGCCGCGGTGGTCGCCAACGACATCGACGAGTTGTCGCTGATCGCCGCCCGCCTCAATGCGATGGCCAACGGCCTCGCGATCGAGACCAGCAGCGAGGACTGGCTGGCCGGGCCCGAGGGAGCCCCCGATGCCGACGTGGTGATTGCCGGCGACGTCTGTTACGAGCGCGAGATGTCGGTGCGGGCGCTGGCCTGGCTGCGCACACATGCCGCAAGGGGCCGCCTGGTGCTGCTGGGCGATCCCGGCCGCAACTACTTCAGTGCGCAGGGCCTCGA
>SCVT01000237.1 GCA_004296815.1 Reyranella sp.
GCATGGAGCTGGTAGAGGCCGGACATGCCGGCGCCGATGATGATGGCGTCGAAGTCGAGCGTCGGCTCGGGGTTCCCGGAAGTCATGTAAAGCAGGGTAACTGTGGCATCGGGGACACGGCAACAAGAGCGCGCCGCAGAGCGGATGTTTCTGTGCAGCCGCGCAACCGTTCCCGCGCCCTGCCGTTGGGCCCGAACAACCGCAGGAGAGGTCCAATGCTGAAGCCCATCGTCATTCTTGCCGTGCTGGCGGGTACCGTCGTCGCCGGCTGCTCGATCCGTTCGGAGCGCGTCGTCGAGGCCCCGGCCGCGACCACCACGCAGCGCACCACGACGGTGCAGAGCGACCCGTACGCGCCGGCCGCCACGACCACGACCACCACCTACACGACGCCGACCCGCTAACTGCGGGTTCCTGGCGCCGGGACCTGACCCGCTACTGGCGGGTGCAGGTTCCGGCGTACAGGGCGTCGGCCTCGCAGACCTTGCCGCCCGGCAGGGTGCAGCTACCTTTTTCCGGCGTCACGCCCGTGGCCGAGGTCACGGTGTATCGCCCTCCCGTTATCGCGCAGTACCGCCCCGCCGCCGTCACGTAGCCCGTGACCCGCAGCCCGCCCTTCGGGCACTCGCCTCGGAACAGCGCCCATTCCTCGCACTGATAATTGTCGGTGAAGACGCAGACGCCGAATTGCCCGCCGTCGGGCCGGCGATCCATCTGCAGCGCGCCGCCCTGCTCGATGCAGCGCACCGACGCCGGATTGGCGAGCTGCGGTTGAGGCGGCATCTGCGCCAGCGCCGCGCCCGTCCCCGAAACCATCCACGAAACCGCAACTATCGTCAGCGCCAATGCGCGCATGTCGGACCTCACTGACGCGAGGATTGCGCGCGCCTTCCCGCCGTGTCCAGAGTGGGTCCGGACATGGTGACGGCCGCCTCTTCAGCCCCCGACGAAAGCATCAAGCGCCTGCTGCCCTGGGTGGTGGCGGTGGCGTTCTTCATGCAGTCGCTCGACACGACGATCCTCAACACCGCTGTCCCCGCCATCGCCGAGGCGATGGATGTCACGCCGCTCAACGTGAAGTCCGTGCTGGCGAGCTACACGCTCTCGCTTGCCGTCTTCATCCCGATCAGCGGCTGGATGGCCGACCGCTTCGGCACGCGCCGCGTCTTCGCCGCAGCCATCGGCCTCTTCACCCTGGGCTCGCTGCTCTGCGGCCTCGCCACCAGCATCGAGATGCTGGTCGCCTTCCGCGTCCTGCAGGGCATGGGCGGCGCGATGATGATGCCGGTCGGCCGCATGACCTTGGCGCGGACCTTCGCCAAGGGCGACCTCGTGAAGGCGATGAGCTTCGTGGCCATCCCGGCGCTGATCGGCCCGATGATCGGGCCGGTGGCGGGCGGCGCCATCGTGCACTGGCTGCACTGGAGCGTGGTGTTCTTCCTCAACATCCCGGTCGGCATGCTGGGGCTCTACCTGGTGCTGCGCCTGCTGCCGGACTATCGCGAGGCCGAGACCCATCCGCTCGACTATGTGGGCCTCGTGCTGTTCGGCTCGGGCATCGCGCTGCTCTCCTACGTGCTCGAGGTGTTCGGCGACCACACGCACGGCACCGGAGCGATCCTGGGCATGCTGGCATTGTCGGCCGCGCTGCTGGCGGGCTACGGCATCCGCGCCGTGTCGACGGCTTTCCCGCTGCTCGACCTCACCCTGTTCAGGATCCGCACTTTCCGCGCGGCAGTGAGCGGCGGCTTCTTCACGCGGCTGGGGCTGGGCGGCATCCCCTTCCTGTTCCCGCTGCTCTACCAGATCGGGCTCGGCTTCTCGCCGATCCAGTCCGGCCTGCTGGTGCTGCCGCAGGCCATCGCCTCGCTCGGCATGAAGACCTTCCTGCCTGTGATCCTGGCGCGGTTCGGCTATCGCACCGTGCTGCTGGTGAACACGGTGATGTGCGGCGTGATGATCATGACGTTCTTCACGGTGGGGGCCGAGACGCCGATCTGGCGGATCGTGGCGCAGTCCCTCGTGCTCGGCTTCTTCACGTCGATGCAGTACACCGCCATGAACACGCTGGTGTACGCCGACGTCGTGGGCCGCCAGACCAGCGGCGCCAGCACGATCTACACGACCGGCCAGCAGCTCGCGATCAGCTTCGGCGTGGCCGGCGCGGCCCTCGTCGCCGCCTTCTTCGTGCCCTCCGGCAATGCCGCGGAGTCCGCCGCCATCATCCATGGCGTGCAGCAGGCGTTCCTGGTGCTGGGCATCCTCACGGTCGTGTCGGCCGTCGTGTTCGTCGAGCTGAAGGCCGACGACGCGGCCGACGTCGCCCGGCGCGACAAGCCATCAGCCGCGCCGGACCATCACGGCGAGCACTAGTTCAGGCGCCAGATCGCGATGTGCAGGACGGTGGCGAAGGCGAGCCACCCGAGATACGGCACCAGCAGCAGCGCAGCAGCGCCATCGACCCGGCGGAACTGCCACGCCGTCGCCAGCACGGCGAGATCGAGCACCAGGATGACGCCGACGGAGAAGCCGATGTCGCGCATCCCGAAGAAGGCCACGATCCAGCCGAGGTTGAGCGCCAGCTGCAGCGCGAAGAGCGTCAGCGGGCCGCGTGTGGTGTCCAGGTCGGCGCTGCGCCAGACGCGCCAGGCGGCGATCGCCATCACGATGTAGAGCACCGTCCAGATCGGGCCGAAAGCCTCGCGCAGCGGATTGAAGGACGGCTTGGCGAGGCCTGCGTACCAGGTGTCGATGCTGGTCGCCGTCACCCCGGCGCCGAGCGCGCCGACGAGGAGGCAGATGCCGACGAGGACCGTCAGCGCCAGCAGGTCACCACCCGTGGTGAGGTCGGGGCGGCGTCCGCTCATGACAGCAGGCTCGCGCCCACGTTGATGGTGAGCGCCAGGATCGCGGTGTTGAAGGAGAAGGCCACGATGCCGTGCACCAGGCTGATGCGGCGCATCGCCGGCGAGATGGTGGCGACGTCGCCGGTCTGCGCAGCACAGCCGATCACGAACGAATAGTAGAGGAAGTCGCGATAGTCGGGCGGCCGGTCGCCGGGGAACTTGAGGCCGCCGGGACCGTCGTCGTCGGGCCGGTAGTAGACGTTGGCGTAGTGCAGCGCGAACACCAGGTGCGTGAACGTCCAGGAGAGCGCCACCGTCCCCGCCGTGCTCAGGAGCGCATGGAGCACCGAGGCGTTGGGCTCCTTCAGCACCGCAAGCTCGGCGAAGATGGTCCCGAAGCTCGCGAGCGCGCTCACGATCACCACCAGCAGGATGATCCAGTCGCCTTCGTCGTGGAACGCGGCGCGCTCGTAGCAGGTCTCGACGGTCGATTTCGAGATCATGTAGAGCGTGCTGGCGATGTAGATCAGCGCGGTCAGGTCCCAGGCGGCGAGGCAGCGCAGCTCGAGCTTGGTGTCCGCCGGCAGGAGCAGGAGAAGGACCAGGCCGGACGCCAGCGACACGAGAAGCCGGCCGCGGGCCCGGACGAAGCGGAAGAACCCGCGATTGAAAACGCTGCTGTTGGACATGTCTGCTCCCCGCCCCACTCTGCCATCTCGGCGGCGGCCCGCAATCGCTGTAATCTCGCCGGGATGCTTTTCGACGTCATGGACCTCGCGGCGACCTTCGTGTTCGCCATCAGCGGCGCGACCCGTGGTGTGCGCCGGCGGCTCGACCTGTTCGGCGTGCTGGTCGTGGCCTGGGTTGCGGCGGTGGCGGGCGGGATCGCGCGCGACCTGCTGATCGGCGCCGTGCCGCCGGCCGCCATCGCCAACTGGCGCTACCTCGCCGTGACCGTGGCGGCGGGCCTGCTGGGCTTCTTCGCCTCGGGCCTGATCGGCCGGTTGCGCACCCCGGTGCTGCTGTTCGACGCCGCGGGCCTCTGCCTGTTCGCCGTGACGGGCACCGAGAAGGCGCTGGCCTACGGGCTCAACCCGCTGATGGCGGCGATGCTGGGGATGGTGACCTGCATCGGCGGCGGCGTGGCGCGCGACCTGCTCACCCTGCAGGTCCCCACCGTGCTGCGGTCCGAACTCTATGCCGTGGCCGCCCTGGCGGGCGCCGGGACAATTTCGGTCGGCCATTGGCTCGGCCTGCCGGCCGGGCCGACGGCCCTCGCGGGGGCGGGCCTCTGCTTCTTCCTGCGCCTGATGTCGATCTACCGGGGGTGGCGGCTGCCCGTGGCGGTGACCGGTGATAAGTCCTATCAAGAAACTGACTGAATATTTGCATCTGCAGCTTTATCGAGTGCTGCGTTTCCCTTGCCGGTCCTGTGGATGAACGCTAAACACACGGCCGTCATTTTGTCGCAAGCGGCGTGGGGGAAAAAGCAGCATGGCGACGAAGAAGAAGGCCAAATCGCCAGTCACTGCGCCCGCAGAGAAGACGGCCAACAAGTTGAACGGCAAGGCTAATTCCGGCCGCGGCAGCGGCACGCCGGAAGCGCGGGACACCGCCCGTCTCCTGCTGGAGATCGAGGCCATCCACTGCCGTCCGGAGAACCCGTACATCTTCACGTCGGGACGGGCGAGCCCGGTCTACATCGACTGCCGCAAGATCATCTCGTTCCCGGAGGCGCGCGCCAAGATCATGGCGCATGCGCTCAAGGCGATCGACAAGGCGATCGGCTGGAACAAGATCGACGTGGTGGCCGGCGGCGAGACCGCGGGCATCCCGTTCGCGGCCTTCCTGGCCGCCCTCGCCAAGAAGCCCATGATCTACGTGCGCAAGCAGCCCAAGGGCTTCGGCCGCATGGCCCAGATCGAGGGCGAGCTGAAGCCCGGCAAGCGGGTCCTCCTGGTCGAGGATCTCGCGACCGACGGCGGCAGCAAGCTGGTCTTCATCGAGGCCCTGAAGAAGGCCGAGGCCAAGGTCACGGACTGCTTCGTGATCTTCCACTACGGCATCTTCCCGCAGAGCACCGAGATGCTGGCCGCGGCCGGCGTCAAGCTGCATGCGCTCGCCACCTGGTGGGACGCGCTGGAGGCAGCGCAGAAGCACAAGTTCTTCGACGAGAAGGGCCTCACCGAGACGCGGGCCTTCCTCGAGGCGCCCGAGCAGTGGTCGGCCAACCACGGCGGCCGCCCGCCGGCCCCGCGCCCGATGCTGGGACGCTAAGCAGCTTCTTTGCTACGGTGCGGCGGACATGATCCGCCGCATTCTTTTTGCCCTCCTGACAATCAGCGTCCTCGGCACCCCCGTCGCCAACCGCGCCTGGGCCAAGGACGAGCTCGTCCTCGCCATGACGCAGATGCCGGGCACCTGGAACCCGATCATCAGCTCGATGCTGGCGAAGTCGCTGATCGCCAACATGACCGCCCGCCCCGTCACGGCCTACGACGCCGACTGGAAGCTGGTCTGCCTGGTCTGCACCGAGCTGCCGACCATCGAGAACGGCAAGGCCCGCGTGATCGACCTGCCGGATGGCAAGAAGGGCATGGAGATCGACGTCGAGTTGCGCGACATGCGCTGGGGCGACGGCACGCCGGTCTCGGCCAAGGACGTGGCCTTCACCCTCGATGTCGGCAAGCACCCGCTGTCGGGCGTCGCCTCGTCGGAAGGCTACAAGCGCATCATCAAGCTCGACGTGAAGGACGACCGTCGCTTCACCATGACGATCGACCGCGTCACCTTCGACTACAACTCGATCGGCCTGCTGCTGCTGCCGGCGCACATCGAGAAGCCGATCTTCGACGCCAATCCGGCCGAGTACCGCAACAAGACGGCCTACGACACGCAGTCGACCAACCCGGCGCTGGCCTTCGGCCCCTACCGCCTGGTCGAGATCGTGCCGGGCAGCCGCATCGCGCTCGAGCCCAACCCGACCTGGACCGGCGAGAAGCCGCACTTCAAGCGCATCACCGTCCGGATCATCGAGAACACCGCCGCGCTGGAAGCCAACCTGCTCTCGGGCAGCGTCGACTACGTGCTGGGCGAGCTCGGCCTCTCGCTCGACCAGGCGATCGCCTTCGAGAAGCGTCACGGCACCAAGTACAACGTCGTCTACAGGCCGGCGCTCATCTACGAGCACATCGACGTCAACCTCTCCAACCCGCTGCTGACCGACCGGCGCGTGCGCCAGGCGATGCTGCTCGCTATCGACCGCAAGGCGATCTCCGACAAGCTGTTCGAGGGCAAGCAGCCGATCGCCCATGGCGGCATCAGCGAGCTCGACCCGATGTTCAGCCCGGCGGCCCGGCAGTACGCCTACGATCCCGCCGCCGCCCGCAAGCTGCTCGACGAGGCGGGCTTCGCCACGATGCGCAACAACTTCCGGCACAACGCCGCCGGTGAGCGCCTGTCGATCGAGCTCGGCACCACCGCCGGCAACCGCGTGCGCGAGCTGGTCGCGCAGGTGATCCAGAGCCAGCTCCGCCAGGTCGGCATCGAGGTCCGCCTCAAGGCCGAGCCGCCACGCATCTTCTTCGAGGCGATGAACCGCCGGAACTACGGCGGGCTCGGCATGTACGCCTGGGTGCAGCGCCCGCAGGGCGTGCCGCGCACCTCGCTGCACTCCAAGGAGATCCCGACCGCCGAGAACGGCTGGAGCGGCCAGAATTACCCGGGCTATGCCAATCCGCTGATGGACAAGGCCCTGGACGA
>SCVT01000238.1 GCA_004296815.1 Reyranella sp.
GACGTAGAAGACGCCGACGCCGAAGTTGAGCAGCAGCACCGGCCAGATCTGGTCCGACTTGGCCGCCGCCGACACGCCTTCGCCGACGCTGCGCCAAAACCCCGGATGCTCGGCCGGCGGATGCGGCGGCGGATCGGGCAGCCGCGCGACGGCGAAACATCCCAGCAGCACCAGGGCGGCGTGCAGCACCAGGAGTGGCAGCGGCCCGAAGCGGTCGGCCGTCGAGGCGCAGGCGATGCCCAGCAACTGGCCGCCGAACTGCAGCGCCGTGGCGAGCGCCACCGCGCGCGGCAGGCCGCCTTTTGGCGCCATGACCGGCAACAGGGCATCGCGCGTCGGCACCGCGAAGGCGCCGATCGAGCCTGCCACGACCCCGTAGGCGATCAGCAGCGGGTAGCTGAGGCCGCCGCCCCACAGCACCACGGCCAGCGCCAGCGGCGGCGTGGCATAGAGCAGGTGATAGCGCAGCAGCAGGCGGCGCGGATTGCCGCGGTCGGCGACCAGCCCGCCCAGCGGCAGGAACAGCAGCGACGGCGCCATGATGGCGGCCTGGGCCACGCCCACGGCGAAGGCGTCCATATGGAGCACGACCGCGACCAGCCACGGGAACAGCACCATCTGGATGCCGAGCGGCACGAACCAGCTCGCCAGGCCGACCAAATAGACCGGGAAGGCGTTTGGACGCTCGGGGACGGGGCCAGGAACGGGGACGGTCACGGGTGGTGCTTGCTCCGGGGCGCGAGGAACTATATCTTGTAGGGACTTACTGACGCTTCCTCATCCAATAGTCAAAGACGCCAAGCCCCGTGTCGACGTTCAATCGCGCCACCCTGGTCAAGGTCCTGGAGATCCTCGACAGCAGCCACGCTGGCGAAGCGCTGGCCGCGGCCAAACTCGCCTCGGCGATGGTACGCGATGCCGGCCTCACCTGGGACGAGATCCTGGCCCCCGAGATCCGCGGGCAGGCGCTGCTGGCACCGGCCGCCACGGGACGCCCCGCCGGCACCGGCCCCTTCGGCTACCGCCGCGAGGAGCGCGAACTCTCGCCGCACGAGCAGTTCTTCATGGTGCTGCTGAGCCCGCGCACGCCCTCCGAGATCAAGCGCAAGCTGCGCGGCCTGGAAGCGCGCGTGCTCGACGGCGAGATCACGCCGCAAGAGACCCAGGACCTCAGGTTCATGTACCAGAGCTTCGTCGTCGGCTGACGCCGCCGGACGAAAGCCCGTCAGGATGCGAGCAGCTTCACGCCGACGACCATGAGGACGCCGGCCAGGGCCAGGCGCAAGCCGCGTTCGGGGACGCGCGGCGCCAGATAGCTTCCGAGCACGATTCCCGGAATCGATCCCGCCAGCAGCGACAGCAGCATCGACAGGTCGACGGATCCCGCGAGCCAGTGACCGAGACCGGCGACGAGCGTGAGCGGAACCGCGTGGGCGATGTCGGTCCCGACGATGCGGACCGTGGGATAGGCCGGATAGAGCATGAGCAGCGCCGTCACGCCAATCGCGCCGGCGCCGACCGACGAGACCGACACAAGCAAGCCGATCACCGCCCCCGTCGCTACCGTGAGCAGGCCGTCGCGCCTGAGGTTCGGCATCGATCCCGAACCGCGCAGCCGCAGCAGCCAGCGGCGAAAAACCAGCAGTATCGACGTCAGCAACAGCGCACCGCCCAGCACCATCGTGACAACTTTCGCCATCAGGCCGCTTTGAGGTCCGAGCTGCGCGAGGACGACCAGGGTTGCGACGGCAACCGGCACGCTGCCCAGCGACAGCAGCGCCACGACGCGCCAGGCGACGTTCATCCTCAGCGCGTGGACGATCGAGCCGGCGCTCTTCGTCGTCGCGGCATAGAGAAGGTCGGTGCCCACCGCCGTCACCGGGTGGATGCCGAACAACAGGACGAGTGCCGGCGTCATGAGCGAGCCCCCGCCCACGCCGGTCAAGCCGACGACGATGCCGACCCCTGCGCCGAGGCAGATGTACAAAAGATCGAGGGGCATATCTTATTGTAGCGGAGCCCACCGGGACGCACCGCAAGCTACTCCATCAAGTCCCGCGCCTTGCGGTCCCTTGAAATGACCTTCCTGCGGCCGAAGCACAATGAATGCGGTTTCCGAATCGGCGCCGATTCGGAGGAAGGATCGTCGGCCCGATGTACGATCGGCGGAAGGTTCTTCCGGGAGCGCTGAATCGAGGCCACGAGATCGCGGCAGGCCAGGCTGCCGTCCCACGATTTCCAGAGTCTTTTCGGCAAGGGTCGAATCGCTCAGATCGGGCGACGAATAGACCTCATGCTGAGGAGTGAGCAAAGCGAGCGTCTCGAAGCATGGGCAACAGCATGACTGGTCCCACCCTTCGAGACGGGCGCTGCGCGCCCTCCTCAGGGTGAGGTGAGTTTGTGTCGCTCGCAAAGCCCCTAAAGCGGGCGCGTGCTGCCGTCGGGTCTTGTGCGATGCAGGAACTCGCGGCCGATCTTCACGCGCTTCTCGCCGTTGTATTCGACGATGTCGGCGGTGGCGTAGGTTTCCGTCCAGTTGGACGGCAGGAACGAGCCCGAGCCCACGACGTCGATCGGCGACTTGGCCTCGGCCATGATCCGGCACTTGGCCGGGCCGAACCCCGACGAGGCCACGATCCTGACCTTGTCGAAACCGTTGCGGTCGAGTTCGGCGCGCAGATGGAAGATCGCCGCGGCCGACACGCCGGTGCCGACGAGGTAGCGCAGCTCTTCCTCGCTGCGATAGCCGCGGATCGATTCGGGCGAGAAGCGCTCCAGCACGGCGTAGGACGATGCGGGATCCAGCCCCTCGATGTAGCGGCCGCCGGTGGTGTCGAGCCTGAGCGACAGCATTCCCTTGGCGGCAAGGTCGGGAAAGCGCCGGCAGACTTCCAGCGAATCGGAGACCTCGCGGGCGAAGTAATCGACCAGCACCGTCATCGGCTCGCTGGGAAAGGTTTCGTGGAACATCTCGGCGGCGCGCAGCGTGGAGCCTGCGTAGCCGATCAGGGCGTGCGGCATGGTGCCGAGGCCCCGCTCCTGGCCGAAGAAATGCGCGGTCGCGTGGGTGGCGTTGCCGATGAAGCCCACGGCATCCACCTTGCGCTTGGCCCGCGCCGAGCCGACCGAGGCGGCATAGGCCATCATCTCGGCCATCTCCTGGCCGGCGCAGTGACGGGCGTCCATGGCGAGGAACGCCGTCTTCGGCATGTCGGCGCACATCGTCCAGGCGTTGTAGGCGGCAACGCAGGCCGGCCCCAGTTTCTGCAGGAAGATCGTCTCGAGATCGACGAGATGGAAGAACGAGCCGGTGATGTAGATCATCGGCTCGCCGGCACCGACCCACTTGCCCTCGCCGTAGCGCAGGTCGAGCTCGACCTTGGTATTGCGCTCGCGGCCGGTCTCCGCCAGCCAGTCGAGCGCGAGGCGCGGCGCGAACACCACGGGGCGGCGCATGAAGATGGCGTAGGTTACCTGGCAATCGCCGAACTTGCCGATCACCTGCTTCGAGCGATTGAAGTAGTGGTCGGTGTAGCGTTCGATCTCGCCGTTATTCGGATGCGTCATCGGCCCTCCCCGGGGCGCTTGCGCCTTACTGGCCCCACCTCATCCTGAGGAGCACCGCCCCTCGAGTGCCTCGGGGTAAACTGCGGTGCGTCTCGATCCGGGCGGGGTACCCCCCGCCCTTTGATGGGAACCAGTCGTGCTGTTGCACACCCTTCGAGACGCGGTCCTGCGGACCGCTCCTCAGGGTGAGGTTTGTGTGATCCCATGCTCCCGAAACGTGATCTGGCGTCGCTCAAACCGCCGGGCGCGCCCTTGCGACCGACAGACGCTCGGCCTTGAGCTGTTCGGCGAGCAGGAAGGCGAGTTCGAGCGCCTGGCTGGCATTGAGCCTGGGGTCGCACTGCGTCTCGTAGCGCTCGTTCAGATTGTCGACGGTGATCTCGGTCGAGCCGCCGATGCACTCCGTCACTTCCTGGCCGGTCATCTCGAAATGCACGCCGCCGGGATGCGTTCCCTCGGCGCGGTGGACGGCGAAGAACTCCTTCACCTCGCGCAGGATCGAGTCGAAGTGGCGGGTCTTGCGACCGTTGTTGGCGGTCACCGTGTTGCCGTGCATGGGATCGCACGACCAGACAACCGACTTGCCGGAGCGCTT
>SCVT01000021.1 GCA_004296815.1 Reyranella sp.
CGACCACCTCGATGTCGGAGACGAGGCCGGCGCGCGCGAAGATGCCCTCGAACAGGTCGTGGCTCAGCATCGTGCTGTCGGGCACGCGGCCCTGCAGCGCCGTCTCGAACGCGTCGACGTCGTAGATGCCCTTGCCCGAGTAGGAGCCCTCGCCGAACAGGTCCTGGTAGACGTCGGACACCGCGGACGCATACGGGTCGATGCCGCTGTGGCTCGAGAAGATGCGCTGGAACATCGAGCCTTCGGTGCCGACTGGCAGGGAAGGGGTCACGCGCGGCTGCAGGACGCCGTAGCCCTCGACCACGCGCCCCATGCCCACATCAAGATGCGGCCGGTTGAGCGGGTGGGCCATCTTGCCCACCAGGCGTACCACCGCGTCGCGCGGCAGGCGCGTGTCGGAATCGAGCGTGACGACGTAGCGAACGTCGGCCGGCAGCGGGCGCGCCGCTGCCTCGATGAACGTCGTGTCGCCCGATCCGCGCAGCAATCGGTTGAGCTCGTGCAGCTTGCCGCGCTTGCGCTCCCATCCGATCCAGCGTCGCTGGGCGGCATTCCAGCCGCGATGGCGATGCAGGAGGAAGAACCGGTCGATGCCGTCGTCGCCTGGATGACGAAGGTTGAGGCGCGCGATCCCGGCGCGGGCCGTCTCGAGGAGAGCCGCATCGTCCGGCAGCGATTCTTCGAGGGCATCGGTCCAGTCGGACAGCAGGGCGAAGTGGATCGCGCCGTCGGGGTTCGACAGGTGATGCACCTCGAGCCGTTCGATGTGCTCCTCGATCGCGGCTTCGGTCGTCAGCAGGGTCGGCATGACGACCATGGTCCGCAGATGCGACGGCACGCCCTGGCGGAGGGAGAGGCCCGGCACGAGCGTGGCGCCGAAGCCGCCGGTGATGAGCCGGTTGACCAGCAGCAAGGCGACATCGAGCGCCGGCAGGATGCCGGCCAGGACCATCGCCAGCATCGGCCAGCCGCGAATCCCCAGAAACCATAGCCCCATGATGGGCAGCATCAGGACGATGGCCGCCGTAGCGGCAACGCAGGCGACATAGCCCGAGATGCCGGCATGCACGAAGCGTCGCCGCAGGGTGAGGCCGCGCGTGCGGAATCCGACCGATCGCTCGAAAGCGCGACGTCCGCCGCCGATCAGGTGGTAGCCGGGTTCGTGCCGCCGCAAGTCCTCGTCGCCGCTCCTGGCGTCCGTGGCTGCGGCAGCGACGGCGCGTCGGGCGATGTCCGGTTCGGAGAGGGCGGCGCCCCGGGCGATCTGCTCGAGCGCGTTGCGATAGAGGTTGCGGGTGGAGAAATCCATGTCGGCGAAGACGCCATGCTCGCGCAGGATCTCGTCGACCGGGCTCATGGCCTCGAAAAGCGCCGCCCAGTCGATGTCGGAGACCAGCCGCATGCTGGTGATGATGTTGCGGACGGTGACGTTTGCCGCGCCCTGGAGCTGATGATCGGCGCGCACCATGTCGTCGGGCGTGGTTCCCTTCTCGGCGAGGCGCCTCTCCAGCCAGCCCACTGCCGGTGTCGTGACCGGATCCTGCTCGCGCAGGCGCTGGAGGAGCTGCACCGTGAAGCCGTCGGAAAGCGG
>SCVT01000239.1 GCA_004296815.1 Reyranella sp.
TCGACGCCGATCTCGCGCAGGCACGCGATCGAGGCGTCGCGCATGATCTGGTATTCCTTGTCAGTGAGCGTCAGCGCCGGCGCGACCGTCACGGAATCGCCGGTGTGGATGCCCATCGGATCGACGTTCTCGATCGAGCAGATGATGATGCAGTTGTCCTTGCGGTCGCGGACAACCTCCATCTCGTACTCTTTCCAGCCGAGCACGGATTCCTCGACCAGAACCTCGCCGACCGGCGAGGCGTCGACACCGCCCTGCACGATGTCGAAATATTCGTCGCGATTGTAGGCGATGCCGCCGCCGGTGCCGCCCAGCGTGAAGGACGGCCGGATGATCGCCGGCAGCCCGACATGGTCCAGCGCCTTGGCCGCTTCCTCGCGATTGTGCACGACCTCGCTCTTGGGCGACTCGAGGCCGATCTTGGTCATGGCGTCGCGGAACAGCAGCCGGTCCTCGGCCTTGTCGATCGCCTCGGCATTGGCGCCGATCAGCTCGACGCCGAACTTCTTCAGGCGGCCGTCGCGATGCAGCGCCATGGCCGTGTTGAGAGCCGTCTGGCCGCCCATCGTCGGCAGCACTGCGTCCGGCCTCTCCTTCTCGATGATCCTGGCGACCATGTCCGGCGTGATCGGCTCGACGTAGGTCGCGTCGGCCAGGCCCGGATCGGTCATGATCGTGGCCGGGTTGGAGTTCACCAGGATAACGCGGTAGCCCTCATCCTTCAGCGCCTTGCAGGCCTGGACGCCCGAGTAGTCGAACTCGCAGGCCTGACCGATGACGATCGGGCCGGCGCCGATGACGAGGATGCTCTTGATGTCGGTGCGCTTGGGCATGATGGCTCTTACTTGCCCTTGCTCTTGTCGATCATCTCGACGAAGCGATCGAAGAGATAGTGGCTGTCGGTCGGGCCGGGCGACGCCTCGGGATGGTACTGCACGGAGAAGGCCGGCTTGTCGGTGCAGCGCAGGCCTTCGTTGATGCCGTCGAACAGCGAGACGTGAGTCACCTCGGTGTTCTTGGGCAGCGATTCGGGGATGACGCAGAAGCCGTGGTTCTGCGAGGTGATCTCGACCTTGCCCGTCGTCAGGTCCTTGACCGGCTGATTGGCGCCGCGATGGCCGCGCTCCATCTTGCGTGTCTTGCCGCCCAACGTCAGGGCGAGGATCTGGTGGCCGAGGCAGATGCCGAACAGCGGCACCTTCTTGTCGAGCACGGCCTTGATGGCGGGCGACGCATAGACCGCCGTCGCCGCGGGATCGCCCGGGCCGTTGGAGAGGAACACGCCATCAGGCTTGTGCCGCAGTATGTCCTCGGCGGTCGCCGTCGCCGGCACCACCGTCACCTTGCAGCCGGTGTTTGCGAGGCAGCGCAGGATGTTGCGCTTGGCGCCGTAATCGACGGCGACGACATGGTACTTCGGCTTGGTCAGCTTGCCGTAGCCTTTGCCCAGCACCCACTTGGTCTCGTCCCAATTGTAGGTCTGCTTGGTCGTCACCTCGATGGCGAGGTCCATGCCGTCGAGGCCCGGCCAATCCTGCGCGATCTGGCGCATCTTCGGGATGTCGAACTTGCCGTCCGGCGCGTGGACGACGACGCCGTTGGGCGCCCCGCCGTCGCGAATGCGCCGGGTGATCGCGCGCGTGTCGACGTCGCAGATGCCGGGCAGATTATGGCTCTTCAGCCAATCGTCGAGCGGCTTCACCGACCGCCAATTCGCAGGCTCCGTAATGTCGCCACGCAGCACCACGCCGCGCGCCGCCGGCGTGATCGTCTCGATATCCTCGAGGTTCGTGCCGACGTTGCCGATGTGCGGAAACGTGAAGGTGATGATCTGTCCGGCATAGGACGGATCGGTGATGATCTCCTGGTAGCCGGTCATCGAGGTGTTGAAGCAGACCTCGCCGACCGCGTGGCCGGCAGCGCCAACGCCTTTGCCCCAGAAGACCGTGCCGTCAGCCAGCACGAGCGCGGCCGTGGCCCAACGCGGCGCGGCGTTCTCGGCGCCGGCGGTCTTTTGTGACGTCATACTGATATTCCGTTCGTTCGGCCCGTGGCCTCGCCCGGGGAGGCGGCCTGCGAACCGCGCGGGTTGTAACGAAGCGGTCGCACAGGGTCAAGGCGCGGTTCGCGGCCAATTCACAAGTTATTTCAATAGCTTATTTGCTTTGCCAACAGCGCCCGAGGCGATTAGTTTCCGCCTCTTCGGTGGTTGGGACACATTCGATGCTGCGCGACAAACTGAACGATGCGCTGAAGGACGCCATGCGCGCCCGCGACACGGTGGCGTTGAGTGCGATTCGCCTGATCCTGGCCAAGCTCAAGGAAGTCGACATCGCCGCCCGCACCGAGTCCAACCGCGAGGGCGTGGCCGACGACCGCATCCTTTCGATGCTGCAGGGCATGATCAAGCAGCGCAACGAATCGGTGGTCCTGTACGAGAAGGGCAACCGCACCGACCTGGCCGACAAGGAAAAGGCCGAGATCGCCATCATCGAGCGCTTCCTGCCGCAACAAATGGACGACGCCGCGGTCGACACGGCCGTGCGCGAGGCGATCGCCGCAGCCGGTGCCACGTCGGTCAAGGACATGGGCGGCGTGATGGCTGCGCTGAAAGGCAAGTACGCGGGCCAGATGGACTTCGCCAAGGCCTCGGCGGCGGTGAAGAAGGCCCTCACGGGCTGATAGTCCCCACTATCCTCCGCCGCCTCTCTGGCGCGGCGGGGCCTGCGCCGCCATTTTAGGGCATGGCCTTCCCCCCGGGGTTCCTCGACGAGCTACGTGCGCGCCTCAGCATCTCCGACATCGTCGGCCGCAAGGTGTCGCTGAAGCGCCGCTCGGGCAGCGAGTACGCCGGCCTCTGCCCGTTCCACAACGAGAAGACGCCGTCGTTCACGGTGAACGACAAGAAGGGCTTCTATCACTGCTTCGGGTGCGGCGAGCACGGTGATGCCGTGGGCTTCGTCATGAAGACCGAAGGGCTGTCATTCCCCGAGTCGGTCGAGAAGCTCGCGCGCGAGGTCGGCTTGCCGGTGCCGCGCGCCACACCGGCGGAGCGCGAGCGCGTGGAGCGCGCCTCGACCTTGCAGCAGGTGGTCGAGCTCGCGGCGCAGTGGTTCCAGAAGCAGCTCCGCCTGCCGGTCGGACGACAAGGGCTCGATTATCTGCGCGGCCGCGGTCTCAGCGACGAGACGATCGACGATTTCCGGCTGGGCTTTGCGCCCGACTCGCGTGACGGTCTGATCGCGGCGTTGAAGCGCGAGAACGTGCCGATCGAGAAGATCGTCGAGGCGGGTCTTGCGATCCAACCGGAGGACAGGCGCGAGCCCTACGACCGCTTCCGCGGGCGCGTGATGTTCGTGATCAACGACCGGCGCGGCCGCGCGATCGCCTTCGGTGGACGTGTCATGGGTGCTGGCGAGCCCAAGTACCTCAACTCGCCGGAGACGCCCCTCTTCCACAAGGGCGCCAATCTCTATTGCCTCGATCGCGCGCGACAGGCTGTCACCAAGGACCAGCCCGTGATCGTGGCGGAAGGCTACATGGACGTGATCGCGCTGCACGGCGCGGGCTTCACCGGCGCGGTCGCCCCACTCGGCACCGCGCTGACCGAGGGCCAGCTTGCCGAGCTCTGGAAGCTCGCGGACGAGCCCTACCTCTGCTTCGACGGCGACAATGCCGGCCGTCGCGCCGCCGCACGCGGCGCCGAGCGTGCCCTGCCGCTGCTGCGCGCCGGCAAGAGCCTGCGCTTCCTCGTCCTTCCGGCGGGCGAGGATCCCGACAGCCTGATCCGGACACGCGGGCCTGACGCGGTGCGCAGAGTCCTCGAACTGGCACGACCCCTGTCCGACGTCGTGTGGGAGATGGAGACGGAGGGCAAGTCAGCCGACACGCCGGAGCGGCGCGCCAGCCTGCAGCGCGGCGTCGAGCAGCGGGTCGCCGAGATCGCCGACCCTGTCGTCCGCGACTACTACCGCACCGAGATGCGCAGCCGGCTCAATCGGCTGCGCCGGCCCGAGGCGCCCGCCTGGCAGCCGGGCAACCGGCGCCCGTTCCGCCGGCCGGGAGATCCTGAACCGGCGCCCTTCGCGGCCGGCGCCGCCGCCCGCCGCGCCGGGGCCGACCTCGATGGATCGCGCCAGGAAAGGGCCCTTTTGGGCGCCCTGATCGAGCGGCCGACGCTCCTTCACATCCTGGCCGAGGACCTCGCCGCACTACCGATCGCCAATCCCGAGCTCGCCCGGCTGCGCAGCGGTCTCCTGGACGCCCTCTCGCTCGTTCCCTCGGGGATCGACCCCGCGGCCGACGAGGCCGCCGGAGGCACCCCTCTTGAAGCTCGGCTGATCGAGGAGCATCTGCAGCGGACCGGGCTGGGGCGGCTGGCCGCGTCGGCCCAAGCCAAGGCCCGGGAGGCCTTCCGCGACGACCCGGCGGACGCCGATGGCTGGGTCGGCCAATGGCGGCGGGCCGCCCGCCACATGACCCAGCTCACGGCCGATCCGGAGGAGCTGAAACGGGCCGAAGAGGCCTTGGCCGAGGACATGAGCGAGGAGAATTTGCGGCGACTTCAGGCCATTCTGGACCGCATGCGGCGGGAGAGCGCGGAGTCCGGCACCGGATAGCTGGCCTGCGCTGCAATTGGCCCCTTGCCCCCTATCGCCGCTTGCACTTAAGCCCCATATAGTAGAAGGGTAGTTTTGCGGGGCCGCCCTTTCCCGCCTCCCCTTCTCGCAGCCAAATAAACGGCCCCACGGCCGTCGCACCTGTTTGTCGCACCAAGGATTGTGTAATGGCGACCAAGACCGCAACCGTAGCGCAGCCCGAAGCCACCGACGCTCGCGAGGAGGGCCCCGACGCCCCCCTGCTCGACACGCTCGGCGCCGAGCTCAAGAAGCTCGTCCAGAAGGGCAAGGAGCGCGGCTACGTCACCTACGATGAGCTGAACGCCGCCCTGCCGCCCGACGAAGTGTCCTCCGAGCAGATCGAGGACACGATGGCCATGCTGTCGGAGGCGGGCGTCAACGTCGTCGAGGCCGAGGAGCAGGAAGAGAGCCCCGCCGCGACGCCGGCCGAGCCGGCCAAGACCGCCGTGGTCGCTGCCGAAGCGACCGGCGAGGACGAAGAGCTGGGCCGCACCGACGACCCCGTCCGCATGTATCTGCGCGAGATGGGCAGCGTCGAGCTGCTGAGCCGCGAGGGCGAGATCGAGATCGCCAAGCGCATCGAGGCCGGCCAGGACAAGATGATCGGCGGCATCTGCGAGAGCCCGATGACGATCACCGCGCTGCTGCACTGGCGCGATGCGATCAACGAGGGCCGCATCCTGCTGCGTGACGTGATCGACCTCGAGGCGACGCAGGGTGGCGGCGCCCCCGGCGAAGGCAAGGGTGTCATGGCGGCTCCGCCGGCCGCACCGCCGATGCCGCGCCCGGCGATGCCGAAGCTCGTGCGCCCCGCACCGCCGCCGGCCGTGAACGGCGAGGGCGGCGAGGCCGCCAGCACGGAAGGCGGCGAAGAGGACGACGAGAACGCGCTGTCGCTCTCGGCGCTCGAGGAGAAGCTCAAGCCGGAAGTGCTGCGCACCCTTACGAAGATCTACAAAGTCTACATCGAGATGTCGAAGGTGCAGAACCGGCGCCTGTCGACGCTCAGCCGCGGCCAGAAGCCGAGCGCGGAGTTCGAGAAGAGCTACGAGAAGCACCGCAAGAAGATCGTTGAGCTGGTGCGCACGGTGCACATCAACGCCGCCCGCATCGAGCAGCTCAAGCTTTCGCTCTACGACCTCAATCGCAAGCTGATGATGCTCGAGGGCAAGCTGCTGCGACAGGCCGAGACGTTCCGCATTCCCCGGCAGGACTTCCTCGACAACTACCTGACGCACGAGATCGACCCCAACTGGCTCGAAAAGGTCGGCAAGCTGTCCGGCAAGGGCTGGAAGGACTTCGCCAAGAAGCGCGGCGCCGAGGTCGAGAAGATCCGCGCCGAGATCAAGGAGATCTCGGATCACGCCGGTGCGCCGATCTTCGAGTTCCGCCGCATGTGCAAGACCGTGCAGGACGGCGAGCGCGAGATGATGCGCGCGAAGAAGGAGATGATCGAGGCCAACCTGCGTCTCGTGATCTCGATCGCCAAGAAGTACACGAACCGCGGCCTGCAATTCCTGGACCTCATCCAGGAAGGCAACATCGGCCTCATGAAGGCGGTCGACAAGTTCGAGTACCGCCGCGGCTACAAGTTCTCGACCTACGCCACGTGGTGGATTCGGCAGGCCATCACGCGCTCGATCGCCGACCAGGCGCGCACCATCCGCATCCCGGTGCATATGATCGAGACGATCAACAAGCTGGTCCGCACCAGCCGCCAGATGTTGCACGAGATCGGCCGCGAGCCGCAGCCCGAGGAGCTGGCTGAGAAGCTCGGCATGCCGCTCGAGAAGGTGCGCAAGGTGCTGAAGATTGCCAAGGAGCCGATCAGCCTGGAGACGCCGATCGGCGACGAGGAGGATTCGCACCTCGGCGACTTCATCGAGGACAAGAACGCCGTGATCCCGCTCGAGGCGGCGATCCAGGGCAACCTGCGCGAGAGCACGACCCGCGTGCTGGCCACGCTGACGCCGCGCGAGGAGCGTGTGCTGCGCATGCGCTTCGGCATCGGCATGAACACCGACCACACGCTGGAGGAAGTCGGCCAGCAGTTCTCGGTGACCCGCGAACGCATCCGTCAGATCGAGGCGAAGGCCCTGCGCAAGCTGAAGCACCCGAGCCGGTCGCGCATGCTGCGCTCCTTCCTCGACCAGGGCTGAGCAGCGCTACATCGGAGATCGGAAGCCGGGGCATCGTCCCCGGCTTTTTCTTTCACTCGCGGTCGGCGATCCGCACGAGCGACGGCAGGAGGCCGCTCACCGCGAGGTGAAGCTGCCGAACCTCCTCGATGACGGCTGTCAGGTTCTCCTGAACCGCTGCGCAATGGCGCAACGCCTCGCTGCGCGCATCGTCCAGGCCGGGATCGATGGCATAGGGGTGGCCGAGCGTGCGCCCGCATTCCGCGAGGACATGCAGCAGCGCGGTCGAAGCATCGGGCTTGTCCGCCGGATGCATGAAGTCGCGGGCGGCGTGTTCGATCCGTTCCAACGCCGTGACAAGACCATCCACTTCCATGGGTGTCTCCTTAGGCCGGCAGCGGTACGCGTGATCAGCAGGATGCTCGCACCGCGATTGCCCGCGCACAAGCCTTGGCTCGGAGGAATTCAGCCCAGCCGCAGAAGCGGCACGGCAGCCGCTGCCAGTACGACAGCAGCAATGCGCAGGCGGGTGAAGGGTTCCTTCAGCCAGACCACAGCGATCAACACAGCGAAGATCGCGCTGGTGTCCCGTAGAGCCGCAGCCGGCGCAATCGGGGCGTGGCTCCACACCCACAGGATCAGGAGATACGAGACCATCGAGGCGACCGCGACGGGCAATGCCAGTCGCCATTGGCTGGCGACGTGCTGCCATGGCGGGCCGGCGCTCCGCTGCCGCCAGGCCATGGCAAGGGCATTGGTGATCGACACCGCAAAACCGTAGGCCCACGGCGATCCCGACGCGCGCACGCCCTGGGCGTCGCACATGATGTAGGCGGCCGTGCCGAGGCCGGCCAGGAGGGTCCAACCCATGGCGGCGCGCGCCACGCCATGGCCGCGCGCGGCATCCCAGCCGAGCAGCGCCAGAGCCGAGGCGATCACGAGGATACCGAGCAATCCAAAGATGCCGAGCTGTTCGCCCGTCAGAAGGGCAGCAAGGGGCACGACGAGAAGAACCGCCACCGACCGCACGACGGGATAGACGATGCCGAAGCCGCCGAGCTCGTAGGCGCGCAACAGCGCCGAGATCGTCACGACATTCAACAGCGTCGACGCGGCGATCCAACCCCACGACGCCGGGTTGGGCAGCC
>SCVT01000748.1 GCA_004296815.1 Reyranella sp.
CACCGGCATCCAGCAGCTTCATGATGATGCCGGGTTCGTTCCACGGCACGCGCGCCAGTGGAATGGTGGAGGTTGTTGCAATCGCCTGGAATAGCGAAACGGCGGCCTGATAGTCGACGAGTCCGTGCTGGAGATCGGCGGTGAGAGAGTCCCATCCGGCCTGCGCCATTCCTTCTGCAGCCACTGCACTCGGAATGCCGAGCCATCCGTTGACGGCCGCGCCACCCTTCTTCCAGATGGATTTCACAGTGTTCTCCCGCACGTCCTCTCCCTCCCGAGTTTTTCGAGTGGCGGGAGCATCCGAGTCCCGCCGCACGCTGTCAAACTGCCTCAATTGGCGCGAGGGCCCAAAATGGTTTGCCTGCGCGTCGCGTTCTGCATAGCATCGCGTCAAGGCTCCGAACGAGAGCTAGTGCATCACGTCGCGTGAAGGAGGAAACATGGTTTCGAAAAAGGTAAATCGTCGTCAATTCGTGGCGGGCACCGCGGCTACGGCTGCGTTCGTCGCTGCGCCATACGTGAGCAACGCCCAGTCCGCGGGCAAGCTCAGCGTCGGCTTCTGGGACCATTGGGTGCCGGGCGCCAACAAGGCCACCACCGATCTCGTGAAGGAGTGGGGCGACAAGAACAAGGTCGACGTCACGATCGACTACATCACGTCGCAGGGCAACAAGCTGCTGCTGACGACGGCCGCCGAATCGCAGGCGAAGTCGGGCCACGACGTGCTGGCCTTCTCGACCTGGCTGCCGTCGCGCTACGCCGAGCAGCTCGTGCCGATGAACGATGTCGTCGAACCGCTGATCAAGGCCAACGGCGCCGTCAACGCCACCGTCGAGTATCTCGGCAAGGTCGATGGCAAGTGGCTGGCTGTTCCCGCCACGGTCGGCAGCCAGATCAAGGGGCCGTGCTCGCGCATCGACCTCCTGAAGAAGCATGCC
The DNA here is from genome assembly GCA_004296815.1 of Reyranella sp. Taxonomy (GTDB): domain Bacteria; phylum Pseudomonadota; class Alphaproteobacteria; order Reyranellales; family Reyranellaceae; genus Reyranella. The sequence goes on from SCVT01000748.1 coordinate 939, forward strand.
GGCATCGACATCCAGGCGATGTATCCGGCAGGCGCGCCACCCCAGGCCGACGGCTGGAACCTCGATACGTTTCTCAAGGCCGCGGAAGCCTGCCAGAAGGGCGGCAATCCGTTCGGCATCGGTCTCGGCACGACGTCGGACAGCGTCGACACGGCCGGCGCGCTCTTCCATGCCCACGGCGCGATGCTGGTCGACGCCAAGGGCAACATCACGGTCAAGTCCGATCCGGTCCGTCAGGCGCTCGACTACTACAAGAAGCTGATGCAGTTCCTGCCGACCGACGTGCCGTCGTGGGACGACGCCTCGAACAACAAGTTCCTGGTTTCCGGCCAGGGCTCGATGATCATGAACCCGCCGAGCGCCTGGGCCGTCGCCAAGCGTGACGCGCCGCAGGTCGCCGAGCAGCTCTGGACGCACGGCTTCCCGGCCGGCCCGAAGGGTCGGTTCGGACCCTTCCTCCCGTTCTTCTGGGGCGTGTGGAACTTCAGCAAGAACCAGGCTGCGGCCAAGAGCCTGATCACCTTCCTCTCGCAGGCTTCGGCGGCGGAGAAGATGGTGATCGCGTCGGGCGGCTACGACCTGCCGTCCTTCGCAAACCTGACGACGTTCAAGGTATGGGCCGAGGAAGCGCCGCCGAAGGGCACGCTCTACCACTACCCGAACCCGCACAACCACCAGACGCTCTCGATCGCCGCGGCGCCCGCGCCGCACAAGATCGCCGAGCAGATCTACACCCAGGCGATCCAGACCCAGATGGTGGTCCGCTACGCCAAGGGCGAGACGATGGAAAAGACGCTCGATTGGGCAGCCAAGGAACTCGAAGGCTTCTCGCGCAACTGACGCGTCGTTTCGGATCGGTCGGGGGACGCCGCCTTGTGCGGCGTCCCAACGGCTGCAGCA
>SCVT01000240.1 GCA_004296815.1 Reyranella sp.
CCGATCGTCACCTCGCTGCTCGCCTGGCTCGACTGGCGGCTCACCTTCATCACGCTCTTCGTGTTGTCGGCGGCCTGGGTGCCGCTCTGGTGGTTCTGCTTCCGCGACGATCCCGCGACCTCGGCCCGCGTGAACGCGGCCGAGCTGGCGCATATCCGCCGGCAGGAGCCCGGCGTCGCCGCGACGCCGCATGCGGTGCTGAAATCTTGGCCCGAGGCGCGGGTGCTCCGGACCCTGCTGACCAACCGGACCTTGCTCGCCAACTACTGGGCGTTCTTCGTCTTCGGCTACTTCCTGTTCTTCTTCATGACGTGGCTGCCGAGCTATCTCGAGAGGAAGTACGGGCTGAACCTCGCCGCCGTCGGCCTGTTCACGGTGGCGCCGTGGCTCGCCGCGGCCCTCGTCCTGTGGGCGCTCGGGCGCTGGTCGGACCACCTGCTGCAAACAACGGGCCGGCTGCGCATCGCGCGCTCCTGGCTGATCGCGGGCACGCAGCTCGTCGCCGCCCTTGCGGTGATCCCCGTCGCCCTGACTGACGACCTGACGGTGGCGATCGTGGGCATCACCATCGCGGTCGCGGCCTCGATGGGCGCAAACGCCGCCTACTATGCGGTGAACGTCGACATCGTGCCGGCACGCGCCGCCACGGCGCTCGGCCTCATGGACTTCGCGTTCGCGCTCGCCGGTTTCCTGGCACCCGCGATCACCGGCTGGGTGCTCGGCCTGCGCGGCTCCTTCGTCGACGGCTTCCTGCTGATGGCGGCGCTCGCTTTCTCCTCGGTGCTGGTGGTGATGCTGTTCCACCATCCCGACGAGGATCGCGAGACCGCCTAGATCAGCTGTCGCGATACCAGTTGGCGAGATCCCAGGTGTTGTTGTCCCAGCCGCTGAGCTCGACCACGAGATCGTTGGCCGCCGCGGCAGCGTTCGGCCGCATGACCAGCGGGATCACGACGTAGTTCTTGACCACCAGCTCGTTCAACTTGATCAGCATGGCGGCGCGCTTGATCGGATCGAGCTCGGTCTGCGCCGCCTTGTGCGTGTCGTCGTATTCCTTGTTCTGCCAGCGCGTGATGTTGCGGCCCTGCCACTTGTTGTCCTTGGTCGCGGCCTCCCACGAGCAGAACTGGCGCAGAAACACCTCCGGATCGGGCGCATTCATGCCGTTGCTGTATTCCTGCAGGTCGGCATAGAACTTGGTGTAGGTGTCGGGGTTGGCGACGTCGGACGAGAAGAACACCGACGCTGTCACCGACTTCAGCTCCATATCGATGCCGGCCTTCTGTGCCGCCTGCTTGATGATCTGCTGCGTCTTCTGGCGCGGCTGGTTGATCGAGGTCTGATAGACGAACTTCAGCCGCTTGCCGTCCTTGGTGCGGATGCCGTCGGGCCCTCGCACCCAGCCCGCCTTGTCGAGCACGGCGTTGGCCTTGTCGACGTTGAACTCGTACGACGTCGTCTTCGAGCGGAAGCGCTCGGGATTGTTGATGTAGTTGGCGGTCGCGATGCCGATGCGGCCGTAGATGTGGTCCTGGACCGATTTCTTGTCGATCACCAGCGAGATCGCCTCGCGCACGGCGAGATCCGACAGGATCGGATGCTTGGTCTTGAGGCTCGAGCGCTCGCCGTCGACCTCGGTCCACGGGTCGGTGTTGTTGATCTGCATGTGCTCTATGCCGCCGCCCAGCGTGATGACGACGCGGCCCTTGCCGCCCTTCTCCATGCGCACGAGGATCTCGTCCTCGACCTGCAGGTTCCAGGCGAAGTGATACTCGCCGGTCTGCAGCACGGCGCGCGCCGCCGAGACGGCATCGCCGCCGCCCTTCATCTCGATCGCGTCGAAGTGCGGCCGGTTCGGCACGTGGTAGTCGAGGTTGATCTCGCCGATGACGAGGTCGCCCGGCTTGAAGTCCTTGAACTTGTACGGGCCGGTGCCGACTGGCCTGAGGTTGGTCGGGGCGTCGCGCGACTTCTCGCCGATGAACTCGCTGAACAGGTGCTTGGGGATGATGCCGCCGGCCCAGCCGACAAAGGTGTCGGCCCAGAAGGGCGTCGGCTGCTTGAACTTCACCTTCACGGTGTGGTCGTCGATCTTCTCGACCGTGACGTCGCGGTAGGAGCCGCTCGACACCGCCGCGGTCGCAGGATTGCTGGCGTACTGCCAGGTGAAGACGACGTCGTCGGCCGTGAACGGCTTGCCGTCGTGCCAACGCACGCCCTGCTTCAGCTTCCAGACGACCGACAGGCCGTCGGCCGCAAGCGTGCCGTCGGCGCGGTTGGGGATCGAGGCGGCGAGTTTCGGTCGCAGGTTGCCGTCGCGGTCCCAGGCGGCGAGGGGTTCGTAGAACAGGCGGCAAGCGTCCTGGTCCTTGGTGCCGACGGCGAAGTGCGGATTGAGGAGCGTCGGCCCCTGCCACCACATGACCTTGAGCAGGCCCCCGCCGCCGCGCTTGGTCGGCTTGTAGACCGGCTTCGATTGCGCCATCGCCACGCCCGAGAGGGCGAGAAGCTGGGTCGCCATCGGCGCGGTCAGGCCGGCCACCGCCAGGCGCCGGATGAAGCCGCGGCGGGACAATCTGCCCGCCTTCACCTTGTCGACGAGACTACGCAAGCCACGTTCGTTCATCGGATGCCTCCCATCGCGATCCGCCGAAGCTGCCCCCCACGCTCCTGCTATCCTGCAAGATGCGTGCAAGCCGATGGGATCAGTGTCGGTCGCCGCCGTCAACGCCTTGCTTGATCGGGTCGCCGCTTTGGGCGATACCCGCCCGCCCCCAGCCCTCCACCGGCGGGGTGCGCGGAGGTCCAAACCCCGCGCCATCGACCTGATCGGGAGTCCACACCCATGCCTGACGTCACGACCGGCGCCGCCGCGCCCAATCCGCATCTCGCCGCCTACGCCGCCAAGGGTCTCAAGGGCCGCATCCTTTCGGGCGTGCAGCCGACCGGAAACCTCCATCTCGGCAACTATCTCGGCGCGATCCGCAACTTCGCCCGTCTCCAGAACGACTACGAGTGCCTCTACTGCGTGGTCGACCAGCACGCGATCACCGTGCCGCAGGACCCCAAGCAGCTCGCCGCCCAGACGCGCGAGATTGCGTCGGCCTTCCTCGCGGCCGGCGTCGACGGCGGCAAACAGATCATCTTCAACCAGTCGATGGTGCCCGAGCACGCGCAGCTCGCCTGGGTCTTCAACTGCGTGGCGCGCATGGGCTGGATGAGCCGCATGACGCAGTTCAAGGAGAAGGCCGGCAAGGACCGCGAGAACGTGTCGTTGGGCCTCTTCGCCTATCCGGCGCTGATGGCGGCCGACATCCTGATCTACAAGGCCACGCACGTGCCGGTCGGCGAGGACCAGAAGCAGCATCTCGAGCTGACGCGCGACATCGCGATCAAGTTCAACAACGACTTCGCCGCGCCCGACTTCTTCCCGATCACCGAGCCGCTGATCTTCGGCGCGGCGACGCGCGTGATGAGCCTGCGCGACGGCACCAAGAAGATGAGCAAGTCCGACCCGTCGGACTACAGCCGCATCAACTTGACCGACGACGCCGAGGCGATCGCCCAGAAGATCCGCCGCGCCAAGACCGATCCGCTGCCGATGCCCGACACGATGGCGGACGCCGAGAAGAGGCCCGACGCCGACAATCTGCTGGGCATCTATGCGGCACTGGCCGACCAGGAGAAGGAGGCCGTCGTCGCGCAGTTCGCGGGCAAGCAGTTCTCAGAGTTCAAGGCGGCGCTCACTGAGCTGGCGGTCGCCAAGCTCGGCCCCATCGGGTCGGAGATGCAGCGGCTGATGAAGGACCCCGGCCATGTCGACGGCATCCTGCGCAACGGCGCCGAACGCGCCCGCATCATCGCCGCGCCAATCCTGGCCGAGGTCTACAAGACGGTGGGCTTTCTTAAGCCCTAGCCTTCCATGCGCGTGAGGGCCCACTTCACGGTGGTGCCCTCCGCCGGAACCTGGCCGACCAGGACGATCTGCTCGGTACGCCGCACACGGCCTTCCTCGCCGAGATAGATGCTCTCCGCGAGCCCGATGCCCGCGCCTGTGGCGCGCAGCTTCCAGCCGCGGCCGCTCGGCAGACGCATCAGCACGGCCTGACCGCTCTGCGCCAAGGTCGCCTTGACCGTGGGATGCAGGTGGAAGCGCACGATGTAGCGGCGGTCCGGCACGGTGACCGGCCGGCCCTCGTAGCCCAGGAAGGAATCCTCGCCGCGCACGTCGCCGCCGTCGGGCGACAGCCACAGGCGGCGGCGATGAATGATGCCGTAGAGCGAGCGGTAGCCGTCGTGGCACATGTCGAGCCACTGCGCGCCGGCATCGTCGGCGCGATCGATCAGTACGTTGCCGGCGCGGTATTCCAGAGAGCCGTGGTTGGTGATCTCCGTCGAATTGACGTCGTCGACGACGGCCGTCGAGTGCGCCGCCGTGTAGCGCATGAAGTGCTGCCAGTCGCGCGGCGCGCCGGGATAGGTGCCGCAGTTCACGATCAGCCGCTCGTGCGCGGCGCTCATCTCGAAGGAGAGCGTGCCGGCATGCGCGATGCCGTCCATGCCGCGGCCCGGCGGGCTGCCGGCATCGGCCACCACCATCGAGGTGCCGGCGACGAGGCGCTGGAAGCCGCTCTGCAGCGCCATTGCGGGCGCGGCATCACCCGAACCCGTACGCGCCAGCACGAGGTCGATGAGGCGGCGGTCGCCCTCCCAGGTGCCGTTGAAGAGCGCCAGGCCGCCGTCGCCGTGGCGGAAGAAGCGCAGCATCGGCGCCATGCGGTCGATGGCGGCGACGATCTCGGCCGGCGCGCGGCGCTCGGCCGAGGTGAGCGCAGTGCGCACGTCGACCAGGTGGCGCAGCACGGCGAGCTGCAGGTGCGGCGCGCGCTCGGCGACGATGCCGTCGGCCAGCACGTAGCGCTTCACGAATTTGGCGAGGCGCGCCAGGTTCTGGTCGAGGCTCTTCTCGTAGACCTTGCCGTCGCGGATGAAGGCGAGGTCGGCGAACACCATCGCCTTCAGGACAGCGACGGCCTCGTGGCCGATCATGCCGCGGCGGGCGATGCGCCGGAGATGCGCGCGCTGGCGGGCGAGCGAGAAGACGAAGCGTGCCGAGAAGCCCTGGTCGGCCGCCGCCGCCATCCATTCGTAGTGGCGGATCCAGGCGACGATGCGGTTGGCCAGCACGTCACGCTTCCAGGTGATGGGCGACCAGCGCCGTTCGTGGTTGGTCCAATCGTCGACCAGGCGTGCCGCCAGCATGCCACCGGCAAGATCGCCGCTTTCGCGCAGGTCGCGCATCCAGCCGAAGCCGTTCAGCGCATCGAGCCAGAGCGGCGAGGCGCCGGCCCGCCGCCAGGGCGGATCGTCGGAGTCGGGCAGGACCGTGCCGGAACTGCCGACGGCCGTGAACTCACCCGCCATCAGGAGCCGCTGGCCGAGTGCCGAGTCGCCGGGCCAGGTATCGGGTGCGACCGCGAAGAAGCTGCGCGGCGTGCCGTAGCCCAGAGTGAGGGAATAGAGGGCCGACCCCAGCAGCCAGCGGCCAAATCTCTGGCGCTCCGTGCCGGCGGAGTTCTGCGCCGAGGGGCGCACCGGGACGGAACGGATCGGCCGGGCGCCGGGAACCAAAGGCTCTCCGGGCCGTCGGGAGTCAGCGACCAGGGTCATCGTTTCGTTCTTTGGCCCAGGCGCCGTGAGAAGCCCGGACAGTGAGGGGTCGGTCATTTTACCCCACCCGGGGGGCAATGGCGATGCCCCGGGAACCCCCTTGAACAGGCCTTCCGGCACCCCAGATTCACTCCAAGGGAAGGCCTCATGGGCTTCCCGGCCACTCGCTCCTCGGAGGAGGGTTTCATGAGTCGTGTATCGATGTTCAATTCGCCCCTGCTGCTGGGCTTCGACCAGCTCGAGCGCACTCTCGATCGCCTCGCGAAGAACGCCGAAGGCTACCCTCCGTACAATATCGAGCGGATCGGCGAGAACGGCCTGCGCATCACCTTGGCCGTGGCCGGCTTCACCAGCGACGATCTCGTGATCGAACTCGTCGAGAACCAGCTCACGGTCCGCGGCAAGCAGGCCGAAGAAGGCGACCGGGTCTATCTCCACCGCGGCATCGCCGCGCGTCAGTTCCAGCGCGCCTTCATGCTGGCCGACGGGATCGAGGTGACGGGCGCCCGTCTCGACAACGGCCTGCTCTCGATCGACCTGGTACGGCCGCATGCCGAGCCGCGCATCCGAACCATCCGCATCGACGCCGGCGGCCAGGCCGGGGCGTCCGACAACACGATCGACATCACCGCGCGTCGCGTCCGCTAGAGCGACACGCGCTGACGCTGCCAAGGAGGTAGCCATGGAAAACAATGAAATCGCTTTCAAGCCCCTCGCCGAGGAAGCTTTCCTCACGCTCGGTGCCGAGCAGATCGCCTACGTAAAGGCGATCAACCTGCCCGACGGCGCGCATGCGATCGGCATCTTCTCCGCCGACGGCAAGCCGATGGCAGCCGCGCCCTCGATCGAGGTCGCGCAGGCGTTGATCCGCCAGCACGAGCTCGAGCCCGCTCTGGTGCACTGAGGAGCGGAGCCGCTAAGCGGCGGTCTGCGTCTGGAGAGTCTCGACGAGAAGCGCGTAGAGCGCGTCGGCCTTTTCGGTCGCGCGCAGCTTCTCGACGAGACTGCGGTCGCGCAGCAGGCGCGATACGCGGGCCAGCGCCTTGAGGTGATCGGCACCGGCGCCTTCCGGGGTGACCAGCAGGAACACGATATCGACCGGCCGCTCGTCGATCGCATCGAAATCGACGGGGTGAGCCAGGCGCGCGAACAGGCCGTGCGGCTTGGCGATGGTCGTCAGCCGCCCGTGCGGGATGGCGATGCCGCCGCCGATCCCGGTCGAGCCCAGCCGCTCGCGCTCGAGCAGGCGGTCGAACAGCTTGCGTTCGTCGATCTTGAAAAGGCTGGCGGCCTTGCCGGCCAGCTCCGCCAGCAGCGCCTTCTTTCCGGTCGCCTTGGCATGTGCCAAAACGGCATCGGGGCCGGTCAGCAAATCGGCGATTTCCACAATTGCACCAATGGGTTAGCGGGCACGGCCTGAACCTGCCCCCGCGAGGGGTGCGCCCCTATAAGCGCGTCCCTCGGGCGGGTCAAGCACCCCTCCTCAGTCCGCCGGACCGGTCAGCGCCTGCGCGGCGATGGCTGCGCTCGGCATCGCCGACGGGATCGGGCGACTCATGCCGAGGCGGCCGAGCCGCCGGCGCTCCGCCGACGAGGGGATGCGCATGGCTTCGCGATACTTGGCGACAGTGCGGCGCGCGATCTCGATGCCCTCGCCCTTCAGCAGATCGACGATGCGGTCGTCGCTGAGCGGCTGGTGCGCGTTCTCGCCGCCGACCAGCAGGCGGATACGCGAGCGCACAGATTCCGAGGAGACGACGACGCCCGGCGTGCGTGCCGGCAACGCCGAGGTGAAGAAGTACTTCAGCTCGAAGATGCCGCGCGGCGTGTTGATGTACTTGTTCGACGTGACGCGGCTCACCGTGCTCTCGTGCAGCTCGGTGGCGACCGCGATGTCGCGCAGCACCAGCGGCTTCAGCGCGCTGACGCCGTGGCGGAAGAAGCCGTCCTGCTGGCGCACGATCTCGCGCGCGACCTTGAGGATGGTGGTGGCGCGCTGCTCCAGCGTCTTGACCAACCAATTGGCCGACTGGAAACGCTCGGCGACGAAGTCGCGGTCGGGCTTGGCGCGCGCCCCCTTCATCAGCGTCGCGTGATAGTTGCGGTCGACGAGGACCTTGGGCAGCGCATCGGTATTGAGCTCGATGTGCCAGCCTTCCTCGCCGGTCTCGGGATCCTTCGCCGCGGTGAGATAGAGATCGGGCGCCACGGGCTGGATCGGTTCGTACTCGAAGGCCTGCCCAGGGCGCGGGTCGAGCGTGCGCAATTCCGCCAGCATGTCGCGCAGGTCCTCGTCGTCGACGCCGCAGCGGCGGCGGAGCTGGCCGAGCTCGCCGGCGGCGACGAGATCGAGATTGGCGAGCAGCGCCACCATCGCCGGGTCGAGACGGTTGCGCTCGGCGAGCTGCGCGCCGAGGCATTCCGCGACGGTACGCGAGAAGAGTCCGGCCGGCTCCATCTGACGCAACCGTGCCCAGATGGTCTCGACGATCGCGATATCGGTGGCAACGGCTTCGGCGACCGCGGCGGCTTCGAGACGGCAGTAGCCCGCCTCGTCGAGGCCTTCGGCGAGCTTCAGCGCGATGCGCCGTTCGGCGGGGTTGTCGAACATCAGTTCGAGCTGGGCGAGCACATGGACGGCCAGCGACTGCGGCCGCTCGGCCACGAAATCGAGTGCATCGGGCGCGTCCTCGCGCTGGCCGACGCGGCTCGCGGTGCCATCACCGCCGCGATCGGCGTGCTCTCGCGTCCAGCGCTCGTCGGCGTCGGCCAGGGCGGGTGCCGCGGCGGCCAGCGCCTCGGCGGTGTCCCGCGGCGCCTCGACGATCGGGGCCTCGCTCTCCGTGGCGGCGCCGTCGTCGGGCGTGCCCTCGGCGAGCAGCGGGTTCTTCTCGAGTTCCTGTTGGATGAAGGCGGCGAGTTCGAGGTGCGAGAACTGCAGCAGCTTGATGGCCTGCTGAAGCTGCGGCGTCATCGCCAGTGTCTGACGCGACGCCAGGATGAGACTCGGTCCGATACGCATGACACCCCCACCCGAGGATCAATAAATCCCCCGATGAGCAGTCTTATGCAAGAACCGTGCCAGAGTAAGCACGGCTCATATTTCAATGTGCGAAAATATCCGTTTCCGGCCAGCCGGCCAGATCGAGCCGCGCGCGGGACGGCAGGAACCGGAAGGCGGCTTCGGCCAGCTCGCGTCGGCCTTCCCGTTCCAGGAGCGCGTCCAGCTTGGCCTTGAGGGCATGCAAATGCAGCACGTCGGAAGCGGCGTAGGCAAGCTGCTCGTCGCTCAGGCTGTCGGCGCCCCAGTCGGAGGTCTGCTGCTGCTTGGAGAGATCGACACCCAGCAGCTCCCGGCAAAGATCCTTCAGGCCGAAACGGTCGGTGAAAGTGCGGACCAGGCGGGCGGCGATCTTGGTGCAATAGACCGGCTCGCAGCGCACGCCGAGCGCATGCTCGAGGACGGCGATATCGAAGCGGCCGAAATGGAAGAGCTTCAACACCTTCGGGTCGGCGAGCAGGGCCGCCAGCCGCGGCGCCTTCACCGAACCCTTCGGAATCTGCACCAAATGCGCATTGCCGTCGCCGCCGGAGAGCTGCACCAGGCAAAGCCGGTCGCGATGGGGATTGAGGCCCATGGTTTCCGTGTCGATCGCCACGACCGGGCCAAACGACAGGTCCGCGGGAAGGTCGCCGCGATGAAGGCTGATCGCCATTATAGGGTGCTCCGACTGCCCTGCATGGTGCCCAGGAGAAGACTCGAACTTCCACGCCTCTCGGCGCTAGTACCTGAAACTAGTGCGTCTACCAATTCCGCCACCTGGGCACGGCATGCGGGCTAGTGCGGGCGCTGAGTTACGGCCGGTCCGCGCCGATGTCAACCGCAGTGGAATCGCGCCGCTCTTGCGCTGTAACGGGGTTGGGCTATAGGCAGCATCCCATGAGCATCAAGCAGGTCACGGTCTTTGGCGGCAGCGGCTTCGTCGGTCGCGCCATCGTGCGGGCACTGGCGCAGGAAGGGCTGCTGGTGCGGGTCGCCTGCCGCCGCATCGAGCTCGCGGAGCGCACGAAGACCGCGGGCGATGTCGGCCAGGTCACCGTCATGCGGACCAACCTTCGGAACGCCAAGTCCGTCGCGGCAGCGGTCGCCGGCAGCCAGGCGGTCGTGAACGCCTCGGGCATCCCCTTCCAGCGCGGCCGCCAGCGCTATCAGGCGGTCCATGTCGAGGGCGCTCGCGCCATCGCCGATGCGGCCAAGGCCGCGGGCGTGCAGCGGCTGGTGCACATGTCGGGCATTGGGGCAGACCAGCGCAACTCGACCAACAAGTACGTGCGCTCCAAGGTCGACGCCGAGGACGCCATCGTCGCGGGCTTCGAGAGCGCCACCATCTTGAGGCCGAGCGTCGTGTTCGGGCCCGAGGACGCGATGTTCAACCGCATGGCCCAGATCGCGGCCAAGGCGCCGTTCGTGCCCGTCGTGGGCAGCGGCCTGGCCAAGGTGCAGCCGGTGTTCGTGGGCGATGTCGGCGCCGCTGTCGCCGCCGTGCTGAAGCGGCCGGAGACCGCCAAGACGGTGTTCGAGCTGGGCGGGCCCCGCGTCTACACCTATCGCGAGATCGCCGCCCTCGTGCTGCGCGAGATCGCGCGCAACAAGCCGATCGTGGGTGTGCCCGCCGGCCTGATGAAGATCGCGGGCTTCTTCGCCGAGTTCCTGCCGGTGCCCCCGCTGACCCACGACCAGGTCGACCTGCTCGTCACCGACAACGTCGCCCGCCCGGGCGCGCCGGGTCTTGCCGCCCTCGGCATCACGCCCACCGCGGCCGAAGCCATCCTGCCGATGTACCTCGACCGGTACCGGCTGGGCGGCCGCTACAACCAGCACGCCCCCGCCTGATATCGGACCGTCCATCTCAAGCGGTTGAACTTGCTCTGCTTTATTAGTCCATTATCGGAATTATTAATTCAGATACCGAATCGTATTGCGGTTGTCTTGCCCGGGGCACAGACATTGGCCTGAAATATAGGTCAATAGTGTTGACTATCGTTGATTGACGTGGTCTAACGCGATCAACAACGCAGCAAAGGCGCGGTCGGCGCGCTTCTTGCGTAATAAAATTACACAATTTGTCCGAGGGGGCCGGGGATGGCCGAGAGGATGCTGAAGTTCGTCGGAACGCCGCAAGCCATGCCCGACAAGCGGCCGGCTTCCGAGCGCCGTCGCGACTTCGACGAGATCTACCAGGCCTACGCCACCGAGAAGGCCGCCGAGCAGGCAGCGCGCTGCTCGCAATGCGGCGTGCCCTTCTGTCAGGTGCACTGCCCCCTGCACAACAACATCCCGGACTGGCTGAAGCTCACCGCCGAGGGCCGGCTCGACGAGGCCTACGAGCTCTCGTCGGCGACCAACAACTTCCCGGAAATCTGCGGCCGCATCTGCCCGCAGGACCGCCTCTGCGAAGGCAACTGCGTCATCGAGAAGGGCTTCGAGGCGGTCACCATCGGCTCGGTCGAGAAGTACATCACCGATACGGCGTGGCAGCGGGGCTGGGTGAAGCCGATCGTGCCGCGACGGGAGCGGCCGGAGAGCATCGGCATCGTGGGCGCGGGCCCCGCCGGCCTCGCCGCCGCCGAGCAGCTTCGCCGCAAGGGCTACCAGGTCGCGATCTACGATCGCTACGACCGCGTCGGCGGCCTGCTGATCTACGGCATCCCGAACTTCAAGCTCGAGAAGGAGATCGTGCAGCGTCGTGAGAAGCTGCTGCGCGACTCCAAGGTCACGTTCCACCTGAACTGCGAGGTCGGCCGCGACGTCACGATGGACGAGCTGCGCGCGCGCCATGCCGCGGTGCTGATCGCGACCGGCGTCTACAAGGCGCGCGACATCCAGGCGCCCGGCGTCGGCCTGCCCGGCATCGCGCCGGCGCTCGACTATCTCACGGCCTCCAACCGGCACGGGCTCGGCGACAAGGTCGCCGGCTTCGAGTCGGGCGCGCTCGACGCCAAGGGCAAAAACGTCGTGGTGATCGGCGGCGGCGACACGGCGATGGACTGCGTGCGCACCGCGGTGCGCCAGGGGGCGAAGTCGGTGAAGTGCCTCTACCGCCGCGACCGCACCAACATGCCGGGCTCGCAGCGCGAGGTGAAGCACGCGGAGGAAGAGGGCGTCGAATTCGTGTGGCTCTCCGCCCCGCAAGCTTTCCTCGGCAAGGAGAAGGTGAGCCACGTCCGGTCCGTGCGCATCCATCTCGGCATGCCTGACGCCTCGGGTCGCCAGACGCCGCAGGAGATCCCCAACAGCCACGTCAACATCGAGGCCGATCTCGTGCTGAAGGCGCTGGGCTTCGACCCCGAGGACATGCAGGCGATGTTCGCGACCCCTGATCTCGGCGTCACCGGCTGGGGCACGCTCAAGATCGACTGGCGCTCGATGATGACCAATCTCGACGGCGTGTTCGCCGCCGGCGACATCGTGCGCGGCGCCTCGCTCGTGGTGTGGGCGGTGCGCGACGGCCGCGACGCCGCCGAGCGCATCCACGGCTACCTGACGACCAAGGCGCAAGCCGCGCACAAGATCGCGGCGGAGTGAGGAGACGATGCTGACGCTCTACGACTACATGGACTCCGGAAACGGCTACAAGTGCCGGCTGGTGCTGGCGCACCTCGGCGTTCCTTTCAAGCTGGTCGAGCGCGACATCCTGAAGGGCGAGACGCGCACCTCGGAGTTCCTGAAGCGCAATCCCAACGGCCGCATCCCGACCCTCGAGCTCGAGGACGGCAGCCATCTCTTCGAGTCGGGCGCCATCATCTGGTACCTGGCCGACGGCACCAGGCTCGCACCCAAGGACCGCAAGGCGCGCGCCGAGACGCTGCAGTGGATGTTCTTCGAGCAGTACAGCCACGAGCCCTACATCGCCGTGGCGCGCTTCTGGAAGCATTACCTGCCGAAGCTGACGCCGCTTCAGGAGATGGATCTGCCCAACCGCATGAAGGGCGGATACGCCGCACTCGACGTGATGGAGAAGCACCTGGCGACGCGGCACTTCTTCGTCGACGAGACCTTCGGGCTCGCCGACGTGGCGCTCTACGCCTACACGCACGTCGCGCACGAGGGCGAGTTCGACCTGTCGAAGTACGCCAACGTCAACGCCTGGATGGCGCGCGTCGCCGCGCTGCCCGGGCACGTCACGATCGCCCACAAGAACTAAACCGAGGGAGAGACACGATGCCGATGATCAACGTCCAGATGTTCGAGGGCCGCACGCTGGAGCAGCGCCGCAATCTGGCGAAAGAGCTGACCGAGGGCACCTGCCGCGCGCTGGGCTGCACGCCCGACGCGGTCCAGATCATCCTCACCGACATCAAGAAAGAGAACTGGGCCGAGGCCGGCAAGCTCTTCTCCGACTAGACCTCTTTTCCGGGATACGACGTCATGTCCGCACGTCCTTTCGATGCCGCCCAGTTCGTCCGCGACTACCAGACCGGTACCGCCACGCTGACCGAGGCCTACGGCTATAACCCCGCCCAGGAGATTGACTCCTGCGGCGTGGGCCTGGTCGTGGCGCTCGACGGCAAGCGACGCCGCGACGTCGTCGCGGCCGGCATCGATGCGCTGAAGGCGGTGTGGCACCGCGGCGCCGTCGACGCCGACGGCAAGACCGGCGACGGCGCGGGGCTGCACGTCGAGATCCCGCAGGACTTCTTCAAGGAGTACGTGCGCGACGCCAGCGGCGAGCTTCCGCAGGTCGGGCGGCTGGCCGTCGGCATGGTGTTCCTGCCGCGCACCGATCTTGGCGCGCAGGAGCGCTGCCGCACCATCGTCGAGACCGAGATCCTGCGCTTCGGGCATTCGATCCTGGGCTGGCGCCAGGTGCCGGTCGACATCTCCTGCATCGGCGCCAAGGCCAACGAGACGCGACCGGAGATCGAGCAGATCCTGATCGGCCGCGGCGACCCGAAGCTCGACAACCGCGAGTTCGAGAAGCAGCTCTACATCCTGCGCCGGCGCATCGAGAAGGCGGCGATCGCGGAGAACATCACCGAGTTCTACGTCTGCTCGCTGTCGTGCCGCTCGGTCGTCTACAAGGGCATGTTCCTCGCCGAGCATCTCAGCGCCTTCTACCCCGACCTGCTCGACGAGCGCTTCACCTCGCGCTTCGCGATCTTCCACCAGCGCTACTCGACCAACACCTTCCCGCAATGGAAGCTGGCGCAGCCGTTCCGCGTGCTGGCGCACAACGGCGAGATCAACACCATCCTGGGCAACGTCAACTGGATGAAGAGCCACGAGGCGCGGCTCGAGCACGAGAGCTTCGGCCGCGCCATCGAGGACCTGAAGCCGATCATCCAGCCCGGCGCCTCGGATTCCTCCGCGCTCGACAACGTGTTCGAGCTCCTGGTGCGCGGCCATCGCAACCTGCCGATGGTCAAGACGATGATGATCCCCGAGGCCTCGGCGTCGAACCCGACTGTGCCTGCGGAACATCGCGCCATGTACAACTACGTGAACGGCGTCATGGAGCCGTGGGACGGCCCCGCCGCCATCGCCGCGGTCGCCGGCAAGTGGGCGCTGGTCGGCCTGGACCGCAACGGGCTGCGTCCGATGCGCTACGTGCGCACGTCGGACGAGCTGCTGATCGCCGGCTCCGAGGCCGGCATGGTGCCGCAGGACGAGAGCCGGATCGTCGAGAAGGGCCGGCTCGGCCCCGGCGAGATGCTGGCGATCGATATGGACCAGCCCAAGGTCTACAAGGACCGCGAGATCAAGGACGTGCTGGCGGCGACGCACGACTATGCGAGCTGGACGGAGCGCACGGTCGAGCTCGACTCGCTCATCAAGCAGGACGCGCCGGCCACCGAGCATTTCGAGGCCGACGAGCTGCGCCGCCGGCAATTCGCCGCCGGCTGGTCGATCGAGGATCTCGAGGCGATCCTTCATCCGATGGTCGAGGACGGCAAGGAAGCCGTCGGCTCGATGGGCGATGATGCGCCGCTCGCGGTGCTGTCGGACACCTATCGCGGCATGCACCACTATTTCCGGCAGAACTTCAGCCAGGTGACCAACCCGCCGATCGATTCCTTGCGCGAGCGCAACGTGATGACGATCCGCACGCGGCTCGGCAACCTCGGCAACATCCTCGACGAGACGCCCGAGCAGAGCGAGATGCTCTCGCTGCAGTCGCCGATCGTGCTCAACGCCGAGTTCGAGGCGATGCGCAGGTACATGGGCGACACCGCCGCCCGCATCGACTGCACCTTCGATCCGAAGGGCGGACTCGACGCCATGCGCCAGGCTTTCGAGCGCATCTGCAAGGAAGCCGAGGACTCCGTCCGGAGCGGCTGCCTGCACATCGTGCTGACCGACGCCAACATCGACGCCGACCGTGCCGCCCTGCCGATGATCCTGGCGGCAGGCGCCGTGCACTCCTACCTGGTGCGCCAGTCGCTGCGCACCTTCACGTCGCTCAACGTCCGCTCGGGCGAGTGCATGGACGTGCACTATGTCGCCGTCATCATCGGTGTCGGCGCCACGACGGTGAACCCCTACCTCGCCGAGGAGACGATCGCGGCTCGCCACGCGCGCGGCCTGTTCGGCAAGCTGTCGCTCGGCCAGTGCCTCGCCAACTTCAAGAAGGCGCTGGACGAGGGCCTGCTCAAGACCATGTCCAAGATGGGCATCTCGGTCCTGTCGTCGTACCGCGGCGGCTGCAACTTCGAGGCGGTCGGCCTCTCCCGTTCGCTGGTCGCGGAGTTCTTCCCCGGCATGCCCTCGCGCATCTCGGGCATCGGGCTCCGCGGCGTGCAGGAGAAGATTGCCGAGCAGCATGCGCGCGCCTTCGACGAGGACGTGATCGCGCTGCCGATCGGCGGTTTCTACAAGGCCCGCCGCGGCGGTGACCGGCACAATTTCGACGGCACGCTGATCCACATGCTGCAGGACGCGGTGAACACCGAGTCCTACGCCAAGTTCCGCAAGTACAGCGAGGCAGTGCGCCGCCTGCCGCCGATCAACCTGCGCGACCTGCTCGACTTCAAGACCGACCGCCCCTCGATCCCGCTCGACGAGGTCGAGTCGATCACCGAGTTGCGCAAGCGGCTGGTGGCGCCGGGCATCTCTCTCGGCGCCTTGGGACCCGAGGCGCACGAGACGCTGTCGATCGCCATGAACCGCATCGGCGCCAAGTCCGACTCCGGCGAAGGCGGCGAGGATCCCGCGCGCTACAGCCCGCGGCCGAACGGCGACAACGCCTCCTCGGCCATCAAGCAGGTGGCGTCGGGGCGCTTCGGCGTCACGGCCGAGTACCTGAACAATTGCCGCGAGCTCGAGATCAAGGTGGCTCAGGGTGCCAAGCCTGGCGAAGGCGGCCAGCTCCCCGGCCTCAAGGTCACGGAGATGATCGCAAAGCTGCGTCACTCGACGCCCGGCGTGACGCTGATCAGCCCGCCGCCGCATCACGACATCTACTCGATCGAGGACCTGGCGCAGCTCATCTACGACCTGAAGCAGATCAACCCCGAGGCCCGCGTGACCGTGAAGCTGGTGGCGCGCTCCGGCATCGGCACGATCGCGGCGGGCGTGGCCAAGGCCAAGGCCGACACGATCCTGGTGTCGGGCCACAGCGGCGGCACCGGCGCCTCGCCGCAAACCAGCATCAAGTATGCCGGCATCCCGTGGGAGATGGGTCTTTCCGAGACCCATCAGGTGCTGACGCTCAACCGTCTTCGCGAGAAGGTGCTGCTCCGCACCGACGGTGGCCTCAAGACCGGCCGCGACGTGGTCATCGCCGCCATGCTCGGTGCCGAGGAATACGGGCTCGGCACCGCCTCGCTGATCGCCATGGGCTGCATCATGGTGCGGCAGTGCCACTCCAACACCTGCCCCGTCGGCGTCTGCACGCAGGACCCGAAGCTGCGCGCCAAGTTCGAAGGTTCGCCGGAGAAGGTCGTGAACCTCTTCAGCTTCGTGGCGGAAGAAGTGCGCGAGATCCTGGCGCAGCTTGGGTACCGCTCGTTGCTCGAGATCGTCGGCCGCTCCGACCTGCTGAAGCAGGTGAGCCGCGGCGCGCGTTACCTCGACGACCTCGACCTCAACCCGCTGCTGACGCGGGCCGACGGCGGGCGCGAGGTCGCGCACTGCACGGTCGAGGGCCGCAACGAGGTGCCCGACACGCTCGATGCCCAGATGCTGCGTGACGTGCAGCCACTCTTCACGCACCGCGAGAAGATGCAGCTCCAATACAGCGTGCGGAACACCCATCGCGCCGTGGGCACGCGCCTCGCCGCCATGATCACGCGCAAGTACGGCATGACGGGCCTGCAGCCCGACACCGTGACGGTGCGGCTGCGCGGCACCGCCGGCCAGTCGCTGGGCGCCTTCGCCGTCCAAGGCATGAAGCTCGAAGTGTTCGGCGACGCCAACGACTATGTCGGCAAGGGGCTGTCGGGCGGCACCATCGTGGTGAAGCCCACCGTCTCGAGCCCGCTGGCGCCCGAGGCCAACGCCATCATCGGCAACACGGTCCTCTACGGCGCCACGGCGGGCAAGCTCTTCGCCTCGGGCCTCGCCGGCGAGCGCTTTGCCGTCCGCAACTCCGGCGCCGACGCGGTGGTCGAGGGCGTGGGCTCGAACGGCTGCGAGTACATGACCGGCGGTACGGCCGTGATCCTTGGCCCGACCGGCATCAACTTCGGTGCCGGCATGACCGGCGGCATGGCCTACGTCTACGATCCCGACGACAGCTTCCACCTCCGCGCCAATCCCGAGACGGTGGTGTGGCAGCGCATCGACCATCCGCACTGGGATGCCGATCTCAAGGCCCGCATCGCCGAGCACGTGGCGGAGACCAAGTCGCCGCTCGGCGCGCGCCTGCTGAACGACTGGGACCGCGAGGTCGAGCGCTTCTGGCAGATCGTGCCTAAGGAAATGTTACAGCGCCTGCCGCAGCCGCTCGGTATCGCCAAGGAAAAGCGCGCCTGATTGACAGGCAAGTGCCGGCCCTTCCATATGCCGGAACACTCGCGACGAGGACGGAACGCAGGCGATGGCGAACAAAGTCTACAAGGATGCGAAGTCGGCGCTGGACGGCCTGCTGCGCGACGATCTGATGCTGATGTGCGGTGGCTTCGGCTTGGTCGGCATTCCCGACAAGCTGATCCACGCGGTCCGCGACTCGGGCGTGAAGGGCCTCACCTGCGTCTCCAACAACGCGGGCATCGACGGCGCGGGCCTCGGCCTGCTGCTCGAGGCCGGTCAGGTGAAGAAGATGATCTCGTCCTACGTCGGCGAGAACAAGACCTTCGCCAAGCTCTACCTCGAGGGCAAGCTCGAGATCGAATTCAACCCGCAGGGCACACTGGCCGAGCGCTGCCGCGCCGGCGGTGCGGGCATCCCGGCCTTCTACACCAAGACCGGCGTCGGCACCGAAGTGGCGAAGGGCAAGGAGACCAAGGTCTTCGACGGCCACGAATATGTCATGGAGCGCGGCCTGGTCGGCGACCTGGCATTGGTCAAGGCCTGGAAGGGCGACACGTCGGGCAATCTCATCTATCGGAAGGCCGCACGGAACTTCAATCCGATGATGGCGACGGCGGCCAAGGTCTGTGTCGCCGAGGTCGAGGAGCTCGTGCCGGTGGGTCAGCTCGATCCCGACCACATCCATACGCCCGGCATTTTCGTCAATCGCATCCTCTGCGGCGCGCCTTACGACAAGCAGATCGAGCAGCGCACCATTCGCAAGGCTTAGGAGATTCTAAAATGGCCTGGACCCGCGATCAGATGGCGGCGCGCGCCGCCAAGGAATTGAAGGACGGCTACTACGTGAACCTCGGCATCGGCATCCCGACCCTGGTGTCGAACTACGTGCCTGAGGATGTCGACATCACGCTGCAGAGCGAGAACGGCATGCTGGGCGTCGGGCCCTTCCCGCTCGATAACGAGGTCGATGCCGACGTCATCAACGCCGGCAAGCAGACCGTGACCGAGCTCAAGGGCACGTCGTATTTCAGCTCGGCCGACAGCTTCGCCATGGTCCGCGGCGGCCACATCGACCTCTCCATCCTGGGCGCCATGGAAGTGGCGGAGAACGGCGACCTCGCCAACTGGATGATCCCGGGCAAGATGGTGAAGGGCATGGGCGGCGCGATGGACCTCGTGGCGGGCGTCCGGCGCGTCATCGTCACCATGGAGCATGTCTCGAAGGATGGCGCCTCCAAGCTCCTGAAGGAATGCACCCTGCCGCTGACCGGCCGGCGTGTCGTCGACATGGTGATCTCGGAGCTCGGCGTCTTCACCGTCGACAAGACGGGCGACGGCGGCGTGACGCTGGTCCAGCTCGCCGACGGCGTCACCGTCGACGAGGTCAAGGCCAAGACGAAGGCGAAGCTCTCGATCTCGCCGTCGCTCAAGGTGGCGTGAGCTAGCGGCTCACCACTTCGAGAGATACTGGCGCAACGGCTCGGCGCCGGGATTGGTGAAGCGCCGCTCGACCACGACCGACTTGGCGTTGGCGCCCGCACCGTAATAGAGCGCGTTCCAGTCGTTGTCGGCGTCGAGGTACGAGCCTTCGATCGAGGCGCCGGCGAACAGGCCCTGCGAGTTGGCGAAGGCCACGATGTCGGCGCCGCCCGCAGCACTGGTCGCGCCCTCGAGCCCGATGCCGACCGCGACCATGGTGACACCGGCCTCGGCACCGACCTTGAACTTGTGGTCGAGGATCGCCTTGAGGCCCTTCTCATTCCGGATGATGAAGACGATCTCCGACACCTTGCCGCCGGCCTGCAGGCCGATGCTGCCCGAGCCCATGCCGTAGAACGCCGGGAAGCTCCAGCCGCCCCCGCCTGTGGCCGTCTTGCCCATCAGCACGCCGCGGCCGCCCGCGGCGCCCAGGATGAAGCCGCCCTGCACCAGCTCGGGAATGATCAGCACGCCCTTGGCGCTGGTCATCAGCTTGGCGGCGTCTGGGAAGTCCGGCCCGCCCAGCACCTTGCGGGCGGTGGCAAGACTGGAATCGACCAGCGACTGGCGCTTGGCGTCGGCGCGGGCAGGCTGGGTCAGAACGAGAGGTGCGGCGACGACGGCCGCGGTCCCCGAAAGGACGGTTCGGCGGTTGAGCTTCACTTACGGGCTCCTTGGTTGGCGACCGGCGCGGGGGGCGCGCCTGGATGGTCACTACAGAGCCGATGATACCACGTTTCCGGGCAAAATTGGGGCCTTCCGGCCCGCTACCGGGAGGCCGGGCGGTCCTTCATGACCAGGGGGAGGCCGGCGGCCATGAACACGACCCGGTCGGCGCGTTCGGCGAAGCGCATGTTCATGCGGCCCATGGCGTCGCGGAACGAGCGGCCGAGCGGGGTTTCCGGCACCAGGCCGAGGCCAAGCTCGTTGGTCACGAACACGATGAACGACCTGGGATCCCCCCTGTGTTCATCCAGTGACCGGAAGACGTCGTCGGTCGCCTCGTCGACGTCGGCGCCGGCGTGCATCAGGTTCGAGAGCCAGAGCGTGAGGCAATCGACCAGGATCGGCTGGCCATAGGTCGCGGCCGTCGCCAGCGCCTCGTCGAGCTTCAGCGGCTCCTCGATCGTGGTCCAGCCGGCGCCGCGGCGCGAGCGGTGGGCCATGATGCGGGTGGCCATCTCGACATCGCCCGCCTCGGCGGTGGCGATGTAGACCGCAGGGCTCGGCGGCGCGCCGTGCAGGGTGCCGGCGACCAGCCGCTCGGCATGCGTGCTCTTGCCCGAGCGCGCGCCGCCCAGCACCAGGGTCACCGGCGGCAGCGGGAAGGTGCCGATGTGTTCCATCACGAGACCTTTGCGCTGACGAGCCAGCAGGCGCCCGGCATCCGCACGCCGTCGGCCGTCGCATGCGGCGCCACCGCTTCGCCGATCGCGGCCTTGGCCTTCGCGGCCTGGTCGGGCGGCGTCTCGGCGAAGGCGCGCGCCAAGGGGCCGAACCGGTCGGCGTTGGCCACCACCTCGGCCACGTCGCTTCCCATCCAGATCGGCCGGTCGAGCGGCTCGATGCGAGCAGAGACGAACCCCGACTCCTTCAGGATACGCTCGACCCTCGCGCGGTCGCCGAACGAGTACTGGCCGGGATCCTCCGGCCCGGGCCGCGGCAGCGGCGGCAGGAACGGCCGGGCGGCCTGCAGCGGCACGAGGCCCCAGGGATTCTCCTGCGGCGTGCGCCAGCACACGAAGGCGAGGCGGCCCGTGGGCTTCAGCGCACGGCGCAGGTTGGCGAAGGCCGCGACCGGATCGCCGAAGAACATCACGCCGAAGCGCGAGAACAGAAGATCGAACGATGCGGGCTCGAATGCATGCGTCGCCGCATCGGCCACCTCGAACGCCGCCTTCGCGATGTTCTTGGTCCGCGCCACCGCGACCAGCGGCTGGGAGATGTCGATGCCGAGCACGGAAGCGGCGCGGTCCGCCAGCGCCGCCGTCGTGTCGCCCGTGCCGCAGCCCACGTCGAGGACGCGCTCGCCCGCCTGCACGTCGGCCAGTGCCAGCACGTCCTTGTTGATGTCGACCAGGGACCGCTCGATGCGGCCATAGGCGGCGAGCCAACCCTGCCCGCCCGGCCCGTTCCAGAAAGCCGCCTGTTCAGCGGCGAGCTCGACCTTGCTCTTCGTGACCGCGGTCACGCCGGCCCGCCGGCGTGACCGTTCACCAGCTCGCGCGGCATGTAGTTCACGAACGCCACGCGCCAGGCATGCGCGGGATCGGCCTGCTCGTAATGCTCGATCATGGTGACCGACACGTTGTCGATCTCGAAGCGCACCGCCGCCTCGGGATGGAGGTCGAACGCGTGCGCCAGCGCCGCGCGGATCGTGCCGCCGTGCGCTGTCGCCACGATGTCGCGTCCCTTGTGCTCGGCGGTCAGGCGATCGATCGAGCGCACCGTGCGGTCGCGGAGGTCGACGAAGCTCTCGCCGCCCGGCGGGCGATATTCCGGCGGGCCGAGCCAGAAGAGATGGTTGTTGGCGTGGTTCTCGGCGATCTCGACGTAGGTCAAACCCTGCCAGTCGCCAAAATGCTGCTCGGCGAGATCGGGATCGACATGGAGCTTGTCCATCGAGGCGCCCGACTTGGCGAGCTGCTCGGCCGTCTTCTTGGCGCGCAGCAGGTTCGAGGCGTACCAGACCGCGCCTTTCGGCAGCAGCGCCGCCTGGTGGCGGAACAGCGCCTCGTTGCTCACGTCGCAATCCTTGTCGGATTGGCCGTAGCAGCGGCGTTCGGGATTGGGCACCGGCGCGTGCCGCACCCACCACCAACGCGTGACAGCTCCCGTGATCTTGGCGCCTGTCGCCATATCAAAGCACTCCTAACCGAAGAACAGCGCCGCCATCACGAGGAAGGTGATCTCGGCCTTCTGCTGGACGGCGCCCAGCGTGTCGCCGGTGTAGCCGCCCAGGCGCCTGGCGATCCAGTGCGCCGCGAAGATACCTGCTCCCACGGCAATGACGGGGGTGAGCAAGGCCGCGAAGAAGCCCTTGCCCAGCAGCAGCAGGAACGCGAGGCCGGCGCCGATCGCGATGGTGATCCAGACATCGTTGTCGGTCGGCTTGCCCGCCTGCGCGCCCAGCCCGTCCGAATGCACGGGCGAGAAGGCGAGCAGCGGATAGGCGAGCACGGCACGCGACAGCGCGTGCGCGGCGATCAGCACCACCAAACCGGTTGCGCCGGAGAACTGCGCGAGGCACGCGACCTTGATCAGCACGGACAATGCGAGGGCCAGCACGCCGAACGTGCCGTTGCGGCTGTCGCGCATGATCTCGAGCCGCCGCGCCGGCTCCAGCGCATGCGGCCCCAGCCCGTCGGCGGTGTCGGCCAGGCCATCTTCATGCAGGGCGCGCGTGATCAGCACGGCGGCACCGACCGCCAGGACGCCCGCCAGCCAGCCGGGACCGGCGATGCCGCGCACGATCCAGAACACCAGGCCCGCGCCCAGGCCCACCATGGCGCCGACGAACGGCAGCACGGGCAGGACGTCGGCG
>SCVT01000241.1 GCA_004296815.1 Reyranella sp.
TGCCGGCACATGGGTCCGCAGCACTGCCGCCAAAGCGACCACCTTGCTGTCGCAGTCCCCGCGATTCCGCGCGAGAAGCGCCGGCCCGGTCAGGAAGTCGCTGCCGCGGGCCTCCCCGTCGCCGAGTCCGGCGTAGGGGATCTGCTGGAAGAAGGCGAGCGCCAGCGCGACGCGGGCGCGCTCGTCGGCGCCGACGCCCGGCGCTTCCCCGAGCGCCCGCGCCAGCCCGCGCAGGGTGTCCTGCTGGGCCATCGTCGCGGCGGCGAAGTCGACCAGGATCCGCCCCTCCTCCGTCCGCTGCCGCAGGTGGCGTGAGAGATAGGCCTTCTGGGCGCGCTCGAAGCGCTCGTTCAGCCTCCGAATCAGCGCCGCCTGCGCGGCGGCATCGCGCGCCGACGCAGTCCATGTCAGCCGGTTCCGCTCGCGCGTGAAGTCGATGCGCACGCCGCCGCCGAACGCCGCCGTCTCCTCGCGCAGGTTTGCCTCGATGTCGGCCCACATGCCGGCCAGGCTGAACTGGCTGAACGAGGCCTCGGCGTCGGCGATGTCACGACGGGCCAGCGTGAACGTCGTCGCGTGCTCCCGCTTCACGCTGTCGAGCCACCGGTAGGACAGGCTCTCGGTGGCGCCGCTGGCGGCGCGCGTGAAGGACAGTTGCTGTCCTTGAGCAGGCCCCCAGGCCGAAAGCAGAGCGACTGCAGCTGTGACGAACGCGGCCGACAGGCCTCGCGGCATCAACGGCCCTTGAACGCCGGCGTACGACGTTCGCTGAGCGCCGCCAGTCCCTCACGCAGATCGTCGGAGGTGGCGCACACCTTAGCGCTCTGGCGGATCGACGGCACGTCGGGTGCAGCCTGCGCGAACTGCTCGATGGCGCGCTTCATGCCGGCCATGGAGAGTGGCGCCAAGGTGGCGAGGCGGGCCGCCTTCTCATCGAGCTTGTCCTTGAACTCCGCGCGCTCGACCAGCCAGTCGAGGTAGCCCACGGCCAGCAGCTCGGCGTCGTGGAAGTCCTCCGACAGCAGAAAGGCGCGCTTGGCAAAGCTCGGGCTCACCTTCTGGGTGTAGCGCCTGAGGCCGCTCGGATAGTAGTGCAGCCCGAAGCGTGCCGCCGGCATGAAGAAGCGCATGCCCTTCACGCCGAGGCGGAAGTCGCAGGCGAGTGCCAGGTCGGTGGCGCCACCGTAGACGCCACCGTTCAGCGCCGCGAGGGTAGGCATGCGCATCGCCTCGATGCGGTCCATGACCTTCTCGAAGCTGTCGTCACTGCCCTCGTCCTTGCGTTCGCCGGCAGGAATCGAGCCCAAGTCGTAGCCCGAGCAGAAAGTCTTGTCGCCGGCGCCGGTGATCACGGTGACGCGAACGGCGGGATCGGCATCGGCCTTCTCCACGGCGTCGCGCAGCAGACGCAGGCCGGACGGATCGAGCCGGTTGTGTTTCGCCGGATCGTTGAGCGTGATGGTGGCGCGCGGGCCGTCGATCGAGAGCAGAACTGGGGATGTCATGTTGGCTGCAAAATAGCCGAGCCGGTCGCCAAAAGCGAATGAGCGGGCCATATTGCGGTCTGGAGGAAAACACATGACTTACATCGCCCCGCTGGCCGACATGCGTTTCGCGCTGCGCGAGATCGCGGGCCTCGCCGGCGTCGCGGCCCTGCCGGGCTACGAGCACGCCACGGACGATACGGTCGACGCGGTGCTCGAGGAGGCAGCCAAGCTCGCCGGCAACGGCCTGGCGCCGCTCAACCGCGAGGGCGACAAGGTCGGCGCCACGCTCGAGAACGGCGTGGTGCGTACGCCGCCGGGCTTCGCGGGGCTCTACAAGGAGTTCGTCGACGGCGGCTGGAATTCGCTGCCCTTCGATCCGGCCTTCGGCGGCCAGGGCATGCCGTGGCTCCTCGCCACCACCGTCCAGGAGATGTGGCAGGCGGCCAACATGGGCTTCGGCCTGGTGCTGCTGCTGAACCAGGGCGCGATCGACGCCATCCATCACCACGGCTCGGAGGAGCAGAAGGCCACCTATCTGCCGAAGATGATCTCCGGCGAATGGACCGGCACCATGAACCTCACGGAGCCGCAGGCCGGCTCCGATCTCGGCCAGCTCAAGAGCCGCGCGGTGAAGAACGGCGACCACTACCTGGTGACCGGCCAGAAGATCTTCATCACCTACGGCGAGCACGACATGGCCGAGAACATCGTGCATCTCGTGCTGGCGCGGACACCCGATGCGCCGGCCGGCGTGCGCGGCATCTCGCTGTTCATCGTGCCGAAGTACCTGGTCGGACCCGACGGCAAGCCGGGCAAGCGCAACGACCTCAAGTGCGTGTCGCTCGAGCACAAGCTCGGCATCCATGCGAGCCCGACCTGCGTGATGTCCTACGGCGACGACGGCGGCGCGGTCGGCTACCTGGTCGGCGAGGAAGGCCGCGGCCTCTCCTACATGTTCACCATGATGAACAACGCGCGCCTCGCGGTCGGCATCCAGGGGCTGGCGATCGCCGAGCGCGCCTACCAGCAGGCGGCCGCTTTCGCGCGCACCCGCATCCAGTCGGCGGTCGACGGCGCCAAGAGTCCCGGCCCGGTGTCGATCGTCCATCATCCCGACGTGCGCCGCATGCTGATGACCATGCGCGCCCAGATCGAGGCGATGCGCGCGCTGGGCTATTTCACCGCCGCCGGCATCGACGGTGCGCTGAAGCATCCGGACAAGGCGACCGCGCGGCGTACGCAGGATCGCGTGGACCTGCTGATCCCGATCGTGAAGGCCTGGTTCACCGACTTGGGCAACGAGATCGCCTCCACGGCGGTGCAGGTCCATGGCGGCATGGGCTTCATCGAGGAGACGGGCGCGGCGCAGTATCTGCGCGATGCCCGCATCCTGCCGATCTACGAAGGCACAAACGGCATCCAGGCCCGCGACCTGGTCGGCCGCAAGGTCGCCAAGGATGGCGGCGAGGCGATGCTGGCCCTGGTGGCCGAGATGCGGGCCCTGGTGGAGGAGATGAAGGCCGCCCCGGGCGACGATCTGGCGGCGATCGCCGCGGGCGTCGCGGCGGCGGCGGACGCGCTCGGGGATGCAACCAAGTGGGTCGCCGAGGCGGCCAGGACGGAGCTGGTGAACGCGCTGGCGGGCTCGGTGCCCTTCCTGCGGCTGGCTGGCACCGCGCTCGGCGCCTGGCTGCTGGCGCGCAGCGCGCTGGTGGCGCAGACGCGGCTCGCCGAGCGCGACGGCGACCCCGCGTTCCTCGAGGCCAAGCTGGTGACGGCGCGCTTCTACGCCGAGGTCGTGCTGCCGCCGGAACTCGCACAGCTCGGGCCGCTCAAGGCCGCCGGCCGCACCGTCTTCGCCCTGGGCGAGGACCAGTTCTGAGCGATGAGTAAATGGGCGGCCTGATCGAGCTGCCGGCGGCCGAGGCGGAGGCCTTCGCCGCGGGCTTCGATCTTGCCCGCCTCGACCGCGCCTTTCTCGACGATCCCTTCCCGCGCTACCACGCGCTGCGCCGCTTCGCGCCGCTGAAGCGCCTGCCCGACGGCAGCGTCTTCCTCTCGCGCTATGCCGACGTCGCGGTCTGCTACCGCGATGCCCGCATGAGCTCGGACAAGAAGGCCGAGTTCGGGCCGAAGTTCGGGCCGGGCACACCCCTCCATCGCCATCACACGACCAGCCTGGTCTTCAACGACCCACCGCTGCACACGCGCGTGCGCAAGCTGCTGGCGGCGGCCTTCACGCCGCGGGCACTGGCCAACCTGCAGCCGCGGATCGAGGCCGTGGTCGACGGCCTGCTGGCCCGGCACGCCGAACAGGGCCGCATGGACCTGGTCGAGGACTTCGCCTTCCGCCTGCCCGTCGAGGTGATCTGCGACATGCTGGGCGTGCCGGCGGGCGACCGCGCGCCCTTCCGCCGCTACTCGCTCGCGATCCTGGGCGCGCTCGAGCCCGTTGCCGGGCCGGAGCGGCAGGCCGCCGGCAATGCCGCGGTGGCGGAGTTCTCCGCCTATCTCGACGGGCTGGTGGCCGAACGGCGCAAGCGCCCGGCCGACGACAGCGACGTGCTGGGCACACTGGTGCACGGCGAGATCGACGGCGAGCGCCTCAGCCACGACGAGCTGGTGCAGAACTGCATCTTTCTGCTGAACGCCGGCCACGAGACCACTACCAACCTGATCGGCAACACGGTCGATGCGCTGCTGCGCTTCCCCGACGAGCTGGCGCGGCTGCGGCGCGATCCGTCGCTGCTCAAGGGCTGTATCGAGGAAGGGCTGCGCTTCGAGAGCTCCAACCAGCTTGGCAACCGGCGCCTGACGGCCGACCTCGAGATCGGCGGCGAGCGGCTGGCGGCCGGCACCTATCTCCACATCGGCATCGGCGCGGCCAACCGCGACCCCGCGCAATTCCCCGAGCCCGACCGCTTCGACATCGCCCGCGAGCCCAACCGCCACTTCGCCTTCGGCTCGGGCGTGCACATGTGCCTGGGCGCGGTGCTGGCCCGCATGGAGGGGACGATCGCCATCGGCAGGCTGGTGAGCCGCTTCGAGGGGCTGCGGCGCGACGGCGCTTTCGAGCGTGGCGGGCGGGCGCGCTTCCGCGGCTTCAACCGCTACCCGGTTGCCTGGGACAACTAGAGCGGCTTCACCATGAAGACGCGGGTATGGGCGTCCTTGCCGTGCGAGGGCGGGCCACGGCGTACGATCTCGAATCCAAAACGACGATAGAGCCGGACGTTGCCTTCCGCCATCTCGGCCGTCTCGAGCGACAGTTCCCTGAGGCCGGCCGATCGCGCGATCTCCTCGACCCGCTCCAGCAGGAAGCTCCCGAGACCGGTGCCCTGGCAGCCGGGATCAACGCCCAGCCGGTCGAGATAGAGGCCCTCTGCGCGTCGCTCCGTTACGGCGACGCCCACCGTCTTGC
>SCVT01000242.1 GCA_004296815.1 Reyranella sp.
CGGCGTGTGACGGCCGCCCTCTTCCTTCGTCAGGATGTACGCCTCGGCCTCGAAGTTCGTGTGCGGCGTGATCGAGCCCGGCTTCGCCAGAACCTGACCGCGCTCCACGTCCTCACGGCCGACACCGCGCAGCAGCGCGCCGATGTTGTCGCCCGCCTCGCCCGAGTCCAGCAGCTTGCGGAACATCTCGACGCCCGTCACCGTCGTCTTCGTCGTGGCCTTCAGGCCCACGATCTCGACTTCCTCGCCCACCTTCACGATGCCGCGCTCGACACGGCCCGTAACCACCGTGCCGCGGCCCGAGATCGAGAACACGTCCTCGATCGGCATCAGGAACGGCTTGTCCTTGTCGCGCGCAGGCTGCGGAATGTACTTGTCGACCTCTTCCATCAGCTTCAGCACGGCCTGCTCGCCCTGCTCCGGGTTCTTCTCCTCGAGCGCCATCAGCGCCGAGCCGCGAACCACCGGGATGTCGTCGCCCGGGAACTGGTAGCTCTTCAGAAGCTCGCGCACTTCCAGCTCGACCAGGTCCAGCAGCTCAGGATCGTCGACCATGTCGACCTTGTTCATGAACACCACCAGCGCCGGCACGCCGACCTGGCGGGCCAGAAGGATGTGCTCGCGGGTCTGCGGCATCGGGCCGTCGGCCGCCGACACCACCAGGATCGCGCCGTCCATCTGCGCCGCACCCGTGATCATGTTCTTCACGTAGTCCGCGTGGCCAGGGCAGTCGACGTGCGCGTAGTGGCGGTTCTTCGTCTCGTACTCGACATGCGCCGTCGAGATCGTGATGCCGCGCTCGCGCTCTTCCGGAGCCTTGTCGATCTGGTCGTACGCCGTGAACGTCGCGCCGCCCGTCTTCGCCAGGATCTTCGTGATCGCCGCCGTCAGCGACGTCTTCCCGTGATCGACGTGACCGATCGTCCCGATGTTGCAGTGCGGCTTGTTCCGCTCAAACTTCGCCTTCGTCATGGTGTCACGACCCTTTTGATTCTTTCAGCTACGACCTACGTGCCTTCAAACTGGAGCGGGTGAAGGGAATCGAACCCTTATCGTAAGCTTGGAAGGCTTCTGCTCTACCATTGAGCTACACCCGCAACTCCTGATCCGAGCAAAATCCAACGCTGAGTTCCGTTGGTGGAGGGGGAAGGATTCGAACCTTCGTAGACGCGAAGTCGGCAGATTTACAGTCTGCTGCCATTGACCGCTCGGCCACCCCTCCGAACCTGCGGTACGCAGCGCGAGATTTAGCCCGTTCAGCCCGCTTTTACGGGCGCGCGTTGCTCGCAAATCCAATGGGTTACGTCAAGCCCAAAACCCCACATGACCGAATCGGCGCTCCGGATTTGCCCGCACCCCCGCCGCACAATACAAGGCTCGCCATGCGTCCCCGTCCAAATCGGCCCCATCGACAGTCCCGCAGCGGCAACCAGTCCATCTGGCTGTTCGGCCGTCACCCCGTCGTGGCGGCCCTCGCCAATCCCGACCGCCGGATCGAGCGGCTGTTCGCCACCCGCGAGATGGCGGACCGGCTTTCCGCGGAAATCGGCAAGACGGACGTGGCCATCGTCACCCGCGAGGACCTGAACCAGCGCCTCCCGGCAGGGTCCGTGCATCAGGGCATTGCCGCCCTTGCCGCCCCGCTCGAGGAGCCGGCGCTCGAGGACCTGCTGGCGCGCAGTGGAGACCATGCCCTGATCCTGGCGCTCGACCAGGTCACCGACCCGCACAATGTCGGCGCCATCCTGCGCTCCGCCGCCGCCTTCGGCGCGGCCGGTGTCATCGTCACCGACCGGCATGCGCCCTCCGACACCGGCGTGCTGGCCAAGGCCGCGTCCGGTGCGCTCGAGGTCGTGCCGCTGATGCGCGCCATCAACCTCGCCCGCACCCTCGACCAGCTCAAGGACGCGGGCTTCTGGCGCTACGGGCTCGACGAGCAGGGCGATGCGAAGATCAACGAGCTCGACCTGCGCGGCCGCACCTGCATCGTGCTCGGCGCCGAGGGCGAGGGCCTGCGCCGCCTCACCTCGGAGAAGTGCGACCGGCTGACCACCATCCCGACCAGCTCGGCGCTGGGCGCCCTCAACGTCTCCAACGCCGCCGCGGTCGCAGCCTACGAGTGGGCGCGACAACGTCCGGCGGTTTGATGTAATTCTCTCGGAGTGGCTGCCGAGGGCCGGGTTAGCACAGCGGTAGTGCAGCAGTTTTGTAAACTGAAGGTCGGGGGTTCGATCCCCTCACCCGGCACCAGCCCCTATTTCGATGCGCCGGACAGGCGGCGATCCAGCAGCTCCAGCGCCAGCAGCACCTCGGCGAGCAGCCGCTGGTAGGCGTAGAACCAGCCCGCGCGGCCGTCGAGCACGGCGCCCTTCACGAACAGTACGTAGCCCAGCACCAGGATCGGCGCCGGCCAGCCCATCAGCCGCAGCCGGTCGATGCGCGAGAGTTTTTCGCGCGACGCTCCCAGAAGGTGCTCGGCTTCGCGCGCAGCGTACCTGAGCTGCGAGCCCAGCCAGCGCGACAGCGGCTTGCGGTCGTCGTGGAAGATCGTGCTGCGGAGATCGGAGACGGCGCCGCCCAGCCTGATCCGGTGGCCGTGGCCCTCGTTCTCATACCGCGCGCCCTGCACGCGATAGAGCACGGCGCGCGGCGGATAAAGCGTGCCGCGCAACGGCCGTCCGTGGATGCGGTAGACGAACGCCGCGCGATAGCCCGCCTGGCCCGCGCCGGGCTGCAACTCTTCGAGCTCGGCCACGAACCCGTCACCCAGCTCGTAGTCGGCGTCCATCGACAGCACCCAGCCGGTGCGGATCTGCGCGAGACCGAAGTTGCACTGCTCGGCGAAGCTGTCGAACGGACGGCGCACGACCTCGATGCGCGGGTCCTTCGCCAGCACCTCCAACGTGCCGTCGGTGCTGCCGCTGTCGATCACGACGATGCGCTGCGCCCACTCGAGCTTCGCCAGCGTACGCGCGATGTTGTCGATCTCGTTGAAGGTGATCAGCAGCGGCGTGACGGCGGCGCAGTCCATGGGCTCAACGCGCCTTCGTCATCCACGACCAGGCGGTCCGGATGATCTCGTCGATGCCCGAATGCTTCGGCGCCCAGTCGAGGGCGCGCTTGGCCAATGCGATGTCGGCCACGAGCACCGGCGGATCGCCCGCCCGCCGCGGCGCATCAACGGCACGGATCTCGCGGCCGGTGAGGACACGGGCCCGCGCGATCACCTCGCCGATGCTGGCGCCCTGGCCGCCGCCCAGATTGTAGGCCTGGAACTCTCCCGCCTTGCAGCGTGTGAGTGCGGCGACATGCGCGTTCGCGAGATCGGTGACGTGCACATAGTCGCGGATGCAGGTCCCGTCCGGCGTGTCGTAGTCGCGGCCGAACACCGAGACGCTGGGCCGCGTGCCGTGGGCGGCCTGCAACACCAGCGGGATGAGATGCGTCTCGGGATCGTGCTCCTCGCCCAGCTCGCCCTCGGGATCGGCACCGCCGGCGTTGAAGTAGCGCAGCGCCACCGCGCCCAGGCCGTGCGCCGCACAGGCGTCGCGCAGGATCTGCTCGCCCATCAGCTTGC
>SCVT01000757.1 GCA_004296815.1 Reyranella sp.
GCCGCCGAGCTCGCGCATGCCGACCTCGAACGACACGCGGGTGCGTGTCGAGGGCTTCTCGAAGATCATGGCGAGCGTCTTGCCGGCCAACGGCTTGTCGTGGCCGCCGTTGGTCCGGGCCTTTTTCATCGCCTTGCCGCGATCGAGGATCTGGCGAAGCGTCTTGGGATCGACCTGGTCGAGGTCGAGGAAGTGTTTCAGCGTCGCCATGGCAGCCTACTCGGCTGCCTTGGCGGCCTCGAACGACTGTGCGGCCTTGCCCAGGATGTCGATGCCTTCATCGAGCGCAGCCTTGTCGGCGATCAATGCCGGGAAGATGCGGACCACGTTCTCGCCCGCGGGCGGCACCAGCATGCCGAGCGACTGCAGTCGGTTCACCATGTCACCCGCCGGCACGGCCGGGGCGCACTGGATGCCCTGCAGGAAGCCCATGCCGCGCTGCTCGGTGTAGACCGACGGATGCCTCTTCACGAGGCCTTCGAGCTGGCCCTTCAGGTACTCGCCCTTCTTGGCCACGTCGTCGATGAAGCCGGGCTTCAGAAGCTCGTCGAGCACCGCGTTGGCAACGCCGGTGGCCAGCGGATTGCCGCCATAGGTCGAGCCGTGCGTGCCCGGCACCATGCCGACCGCCGCCTTCTCGGTCGCCATGAAAGCGCCGATCGGGAAGCCGCCGCCCATGCCCTTGGCGATCGCCGCGACATCGGGCTTCACGCCCGACCATTCGTAGCCCCACATCTTGCCCGTGCGGCCGAAACCCGTGTGGATCTCGTCGTAGAACAGGAGCAGGCCGAACTCGTCGCAAATGGCGCGCAGGTCCTTGAGGAACTGCGTGGTCGTGGCGCGGATGCCGCCCTCGCCCTGGATCGGCTCGACCAGGATGCCGGCGGTCTCGTCGTCGACCATGTCGCGCACGACGTTGGTGTTGTTGAGCGGCGCGTGCTTGTAGCCGGGCGCCGGCGGGCCGAAGCCCTCGAGGTACTTCTCGTTGCCCGTGGCGGCGAGCGCGTTCAGCAGGCGGCC
>SCVT01000243.1 GCA_004296815.1 Reyranella sp.
GCGGCCACTATGATGCCCGGCGCCATGAGCCAGTCCAACCGCATCTATCTCTTCGACACCACCTTGCGAGACGGCGCCCAGACCCAGGGCGTCGATTTCACCGTGGCCGACAAGGCCGCGATCGCACGCGAACTGGACCTGCTCGGCATCGACTATATCGAGGGCGGCTGGCCGGGCGCCAACCCGACCGACGACCGCTTCTTCGCCGATCCGCCGGAATTCAAGAA
Source organism: Reyranella sp. (assembly GCA_004296815.1). Lineage (GTDB taxonomy): Bacteria > Pseudomonadota > Alphaproteobacteria > Reyranellales > Reyranellaceae > Reyranella. The sequence continues at coordinate 228 of SCVT01000243.1, forward strand.
CGCCAAGTTCACCGCCTTTGGCATGACGCGCCGCGCCGGCCGCAGCGCCGCCAACGATCCCGGCCTCGCCGCCATCCTGCAGACCAAGGCGCGCAACGTCTGCATGGTCGGCAAGACCTGGGACTTCCACGTCGACGTGGCGCTCGAGGTCGATCGCACCGAATACCTCGAGATGATCGGCGACTCGCTCGCCTACGCGAAGACGAAGATGGACGAGGTGATGTTCGACGCCGAGCATTTCTTCGACGGCTATAAGGCGAACCCCGACTATGCGATGGCGTGCCTCGCTGCCGCCGACAAGGCGGGCGCGCGCTGGCTGGTGCTCTGCGACACCAACGGTGGGACCCTGCCGCACGAGATTGAGCGCATCGTGGGCGAGGTGGTGAAGAGGATTCCGGGCGAGCGGCTCGGCATCCACACGCACAACGACACCGAGAATGCCGTCGCCAACACGCTGGCCGCCGTGCGCGCCGGCGTCCGCCAGGTGCAGGGCACGATCAATGGCCTCGGCGAGCGCTGCGGCAACGCCAACATGATCGCGCTGATCCCGAACCTTGTGCTCAAGATGGGATTCGAGACCGGTCTCAAGGACGGCGCGCTGCAGCGGCTGACGCATCTCTCGCGCCTGCTCGACGACCGCCTCAACGTCGTGCCCAATCGAAGTGCCGCCTATGTCGGCACCCGCGCCTTCGCCCACAAGGGCGGGCTGCACGTCTCCGCGGTCGAGAAGGATCCCAAGACCTACGAGCATGTCGATCCCGACCTCGTGGGCAACCAGCGCATCATCGTGGTCAGCGACCAGGCCGGCCGCTCCAACATCATGGCGCGCTTCCGCCAGATCGGCCTCGATGTCGACCCGAAGGATCCGGGCGTCGCGCGGCTCCTGGAGATCGTGAAGGAGCGCGAGGCCGAGGGCTACGCCTACGACGGCGCCGACGCCTCGTTCGAGCTGCTGGCGCGCCACGAGCTGCACACCGTGCCCGACTACTTCGCGCTGCAGAGCTTCCGCGTCATGTCGGAGCGGCGCATCAATGCCCGCGGTCAGCAGATCGCGCTCTCCGAGGCCACCGTGAAGCTCGACGTCGCGTCGCGGCGCGTCATGGAAGTGGGCGAGGGCAACGGCCCGGTCAACGCGCTCGATGCTGCGCTGCGAAAGGCACTGCTGCCGGTCTACCCCGAGCTCGAGGACATGCGCCTGATCGACTTCAAGGTGCGCATCCTCGATTCGGCCGGCGGCACCGCCGCCACGACGCGTGTCATGATCGAGAGCGCCGACGCCAAAGGCCGGCGCTGGAGCACCATCGGCGTGTCGCCCAACATCGTCGATGCCTCCTACAACGCGCTCTACGACGCCTATACCTACAAGCTGTTCAGGGACGGCGCCCGCCCGGCCGAGCCCGCCTAGCTTGGCAGCCATGCCGGGAGCCCCGTTGACCTAGGAGGGGGCGGGGCAGACCATATCCGGCGTGCGCGACGGCGAGCATCTGGACACCACCAAGACCCCGGCGATCCCCACGGTCCAGCGACGGCCGCGGCTGGTCGGCCGCGTGCTGGCGCGGACCTTCATGTGGTCGCTGCCGCTGCTGGTCGCAGCGGTCACGCTCTTCATCTGGCTGTCCTCCGGCCGGACCGTCACCACCGACAACGCCTACGTGAAGGGCGACCGAGCGCAGATCGCCACCGAGCTCAGCGGCATCATCGTCGAGGTGCCGGTGCAGGAGAACCAGCGCGTGTCGCGCGGCCAGCTGCTGTTCCGGCTCGACGACCAGAGCTACCGCCATGCGTTGACGCGCATCGACGCCGAGATCGAGACGACGCGCGCCGACATCCGCGGGCTTCGCGCGCAGTGGCGCACCAAGCGCGAGGG
>SCVT01000727.1 GCA_004296815.1 Reyranella sp.
TGGTTGGCGAGATCGCCCGCATTCACCTCGGGCACGACCAGCGGCGTGTTCGGGTCCATGCGGAAGGCCGACGAATTGTCGATCACGACCGCGCCCGCCGCCTTGGCGGCCGGCACAAACTCGCGGCTGCGCGTGGCGCCGGCGCTGAAGAAGGCGATGTCGACGCCCTTGAAGGCGTCGGCGGTCAGTTCCTCGACCCTGTGCGGCTTGCCTTTGAACTCGAGCGTCTTGCCGACCGAGCGGGCCGAGGCGAGCAGCTTGAGGGAAGCGACGGGGAAGTTCCGTCGCTCGAGGACGCGGAGGATTTCCACTCCGACCGCGCCGGTGGCGCCGACAATGGCGATGTTCTGGGCGTTCATGATGGGGCAGACATATACAGGAGCCCCCGCACCCAAGAAAGATGCGGGAAGCCCCCGAAAACCTAATCTATTGCCCTATCGGGACTCTTGGCCGCGGCCGGATTGGACCCGGCCGGAGCCCCGTCAGGCGGGAGCCCGGGCCGGCCGGGCCGCCGCCTCGACGACCATGTTCTTCATGGCCTTCTGCAGCTTGTCGAAGGCGCGCACCTCGATCTGGCGCACGCGCTCGCGGCTGATGCCGTACTCGGACGACAGGTCCTCGAGCGTCTTGGGCTCGTCGATCAGGCGGCGCTCGACGATGATCCGCCGCTCGCGGTCGGTGAGCTGCTTCAGCGCCGCGGCGAGCATGCCCTTGCGCTGGCCGAGCTCCTGGCTCTCGGCGAGGCGAACCTCCTGGTTGGGCGCATCGTCGACCAGCCAGTCCTGCCACTCCATGTCACCGCCGTCGGCCTTCACCGGGGCGTTGAGCGAGCTGTCGGGCGCGGCGAGGCGGCGGTTCATGTTCACCACCTCCTCTTCCGGCACGCCGAGGCGGGTGGCGATCTTGGTCACCTGCTCGGGCGTGAGATCGCCCTCCTCGATGGCCTGCATCTGGCCCTTGAGCTTGCGCAGGTTGAAGAACAGCTTCTTCTGCGCAGCCGTCGTGCCCATCTTCACGAGCGACCAGCTGTGCAGGATGTATTCCTGGATCGAGGCGCGGATCCACCACATGGCATAGGTGGCCAGACGGAAGCCGCGATCCGGGTCGAACCGCTTCACGGCCTGCATCATGCCGACGTTGCCCTCGGAGATGAGCTCGGCGACCGGCAGGCCGTAGCCGCGATAGCCCATGGCGATCTTGGCGACCAGGCGCAGATGGCTCGTGACGAGCTGGTGCGCGGCCTTGCTGTCGCCGTGCTCGCGCCAGCGCTTGGCCAGCATGAATTCCTGTTGCGGCTCCAGCAGCGGAAACTTGCGGATCTCCGACAGGTACCGGCTGAGGTTGCCCTCGGGCGTCAGGGACGACGGCAGGGCGGGAAGGTTGGCGGTGGCTGCACTCATGGCTACTCCCCCTTTCGTACGCGGGACGGCCGGTGAACGAGCATTTAGCACTCTCGTACCCCGACTGCTAAATCCGACTCTAGAGGTCGGATGATGCCCCGGTCAATCTAATTCCTACTAATCCCCTCAGGTATAAGGGGCATTACTTAACGCTGTTCAGCGTTCCCACCAACCTCCTGAAGTCTTGAGGCAATTCTGAGGCAAACCGCATCTCTTTCCCCGTCCGTGGGTGGCGAAAAGCCAACACAGCTGCGTGAAGGGCTTGCCGTGGGAACTCCCTCAACGCCTGCGGCTGGGAGCCGTTGCGGGTCTTCCGGCCATAGACCGGATCGCCGACCACGGGGCAGCCGAGATGGGCGAGATGCACGCGGACCTGGTGGGTCCGGCCCGTCCCGAGCTTGGCGCCGACCAGGCAGGCGATGGGCGCCAGCGGCGGGCCGAACCGCGTCTCGATCCAGTACTCGGTGAGGGCCGCGCGGCCGCCGCTGCGCCGGACGGTCATGCGCTTGCGGTCCACCGGATGGCGGCCGATGGCGGCCTCCACCGTGCCCTTGGCCGCCTTGGGCGCCCCCCAGACCAGCGCCTGGTAGATGCGGGTCAGGTCGTGGGCGGCGAACAACTTGGACAACCCCTGATGGGTCGGGTCGTTCTTGGCCACGACCATGACCCCCGACGTGTCCTTGTCGAGCCGGTGCACGATCCCCGGCCGGCGCACACCGCCGATCCCGGACAGGCTCGCGCCGCAATGGGCCAGCAACGCATTGACCAGCGTCCTGTCCGGATTGCCGGGCGCAGGGTGCACGACCAGGCCGGCCGGCTTGTTCAGCACCAGCAGGTCGTCGTCCTCGAACAGGATGTCGAGATCGATCGCCTGCGGCTGCGGCACCGCGGGCTCGGGCTCCGGCACGTCGACGGTGAAGCTCTCGCCCGTTTTGACCTTGCGGGACGGCTCTTCTATCGTCTGGCCCCCCGCCAGCGTCACGCGGCGACCCTCGATCAGCGCCTTCACGCGGCTTCGCGTGAGGTCCGGCAAGGCAGCGGCCAGCGCACGGTCGAGCCGCTCGCCGGCGGCGCCCTCGTCGATGGTCACGGTGTGGCGGCCGGCGTCGCTCATGGAGTTTACTTGGCGTCCCCTGCTCAGGCCTCTGCACCGCTCTGGCTGAAGGTGCTGGTGATCGTGATGGGCCTGCTGATCATAGCGGGCTTCGTCGTCATTGCGGCCGAGATCGCCCGCCGCATGTCTACGCCCAACGCCGCGCGTTCGCCAGCGGCCGCCGCCTCGGGCTTCACCGAGCGCATCGCGCTGCCGTCGGGCGCGCGCGTGGTCTCGATGAACGCGGTGGGCGACCGGATCGTCGTCCATGTCGAGACGCAGGGCGGTCCCTCCTCGGCCTACGTCGTCGATCCCCGCAACGGCGCCCTCATCGGCACCATCGAGTTCCCGCCCGGCGCGGGTCGCTAGAGCATGATCGATCACCTGTCGATCACCACGACCGACCTCGACCGCGCACAAGCCTTCTACGACCCGGTGCTGGGCGCGTTGGGCTACCCGCGCGTCAACCGCCGCGACAATGCCATCGGCTACGGCGTGCGCGAGCGCGGGCCGGAGGCGCCGGCCTACATCTCCGTCTATCTCACCCGCGAGACCCTGGTACCGGACAATCGCCACTGGGCGTTCCGGGCGCCGAGCCGCGCCGCCGTGCGCGCCTTCCACGCGGCGGCGCTGAAACACGGCGGCGCCGACGATGGCGCGCCGGGACTGCGACCGAACTATCATGAACACTATTACGGCGCGTTCGTGCGCGATCCGGACGGCAACCGGATCGAGGCGGTGACGCACCGGGTCGAGGACAACGAATGAACTTCCGCAGCGACAACGAAGTCGGCGCGCATCCCGCCATCCTCGAAGCCGTGAACCGCGCCTTCTCGGGCGGCACCGCCCATTCCTACGGCGCCGACGAGTGGACGCACCAGGTCGAGCGCCGCCTGCGCGAGATCTTCGAGAAGCCGGACCTCATCTTCTTCCCCGTCGCCACGGGAACGGCCGCCAACGCGCTGGCGCTCTCCTGCTGCACGCCGCCGTGGGGCGCGATCTACTGCCACCCCGAAGCGCACATCCAGGTCGACGAGGCCAATGCGCCCGAGTTCTTCGCCTCGGGCGCCAAGCTCGTGCCCATCGCCGGTCCCGCCGGCAAGATGGACACCAAGGCGCTGGCCGATGCGCTCGCTCAGCCGGTCTACGGCGTCGTGCACCATCCGCAGCCCGCCGCCGTCAGCATCACGCAGGCGACGGAATGCGGCACGGTCTACGACCCGCACGACATCGCCGTGATCGCCACGGCCGCGCACCGCCACGGGCTCAAGCTCCACATGGACGGCGCGCGCTTCGCCAATGCCCTCTCCTTCATCGGCTGCTCCGCCGCCGAGCTCTCCTGGCGGGCCGGCGTTGACGTGCTGAGCCTCGGCGCCACCAAGAACGGCGCGCTGGCGGCCGAAGCCGTCGTCTTCTTCGAGCCCGAGCTGGCGCGCGAGTTCGAGTTCCGGCGCAAGCGCAGCGGCCATCTCTTCTCCAAGATGCGCTTCCTCTCGGCGCAGCTCGCGGCCTATCTGACCGACGGGCTGTGGCTCACCAACGCGCACCACGCCAACAGCATGGCGCGCCGGCTGGTCGCCGGGCTGACGGCGCTCAAGGGCACGCAGCTCCTCTATCCCGTCGACGCCAACGAGATCTTCGTCATCCTGCCGCCCGGCGTGCACGATGCGTTGCAGGCGGCGGGCGCGCAGTATCATCCCTGGCCGTCGGACCGGCCGGGCGAGCGGGCGTTCCGGCTGGTGACGGCGTTCAACACCGACGCCGCCGAGGTCGACCGTTTCCTGTCCATCGCCAAGAAAGCAGCGTGAGCGTTCCATGACCCACCAGCGCACCCTCACCGCCGCCCACTGGGGCGTCTACGAAGTCGAGTACGACGAGGCGGGCAAGCCCACCAAGCTGCATCCCTTCTCGAAGGACCCCGATCCCTCGCCGATCGGCCTGCACATGCTCTCCGACGAGGTTGCTCGCCTGCGCGTCCTGCGGCCGGCGATCCGCAAGAGCTGGCTCGAGAAAGGCCCGGGCGCGAACAGCGACAAGCGCGGCCAGGAGCCGTTCGTCGAGGTGCCGTGGGACGAGGCGCTCGACCTCGTCGCGGGCGAGCTGAAGCGCGTGCGCGAGACGCACGGCAACAGCGCGATCTTCGGCGGCTCTTACGGCTGGTCGAGTGCCGGCCGCTTCCATCACGCCCAGAGCCAGGTGAAGCGGTTCCTCAACTGCTACGGCGGCTTCGTACGCCACATGGATTCCTACAGCCTGGGTGCGGCACGCGTGCTGATGCCGCACATCGTGGCGACCATGGAAGAGCTGATGGCCATGCACACGCGCTGGGAGACGCTGGCCGAGCACTGCAAGCTCTTCGTCACCTTCGGCGGCGTGCCGCGCAAGAACGCGCAGATCAACGCCGGCGGCGCGACGCTGCACCACGTCAAGGGCGGCCTGTTCAAGATGCGCGAGCAGGGCGTGCGCTTCGTCAACGTGACGCCGACCGGCGACGACCTCGACAATGGCGGCGACGTCGAGTGGCTGGCGATCCGGCCCAACACCGACGCCGCCATGATGCTGGCGCTCTGCCACGTCCTCTGGACCGAGAAGCTCTACGACCGCGCCTTCCTCGATCGCTGCACCGTGGGCTTCGACAAGTTCGCGCCGACGCTCGAAGGCAAGACGCCGGAATGGGCGGAGAAGATCACCGGCATCCCCGCCTCACGTATCCGCAGCCTCGCGCGCGAGATGGCGGCGACGCGCACCACCGTGTCGATCGGCTGGTCGCTGCAGCGCAGCCACCATGGCGAGCAGCCCTTCTGGGCGCTGATCACCCTGGCCTGCATGCTGGGCCAGATCGGCCTGCCGGGCGGCGGCTTCGGCGTGGGCTACGGCCCCGTGAACCTGATGGGCAGCAACCACGCCCGCTACTCCGGCCCGACCCTGCCGCAGGGCACGAACCCGGTGAAGGACTTCATCCCGGTCGCGCGCTTCACCGACATGCTGCTGCATCCCGGCCAGTCGTTCGACTACAACGGCGCGCGCCACAAGTATCCCGACATCCGCTTCGTCTACTGGGCCGGCGGCAACCCCTATCACCATCACCAGGATCTCAACCGCCTGCGCCAGGCGTGGCGCAAGCCCGAGACCATCGTCTTCCACGAGCAGTTCTGGACGCCGGCCGCCAAGATGGCCGACATCGTGCTGCCCGCGACGGTGAGCCTCGAGCGTGACGACATCGGCTACGGCACGCGCGAGCCCTACCTCATCGCCATGAAGAAGGCGCGCGCGCCGCTGGGCGAGTCGCGCGACGACTACGACATCTTCCATGCGCTGGCGCAGCGCCTCGGCGTCGCCGACCAGCATTCGGAAGGCCACAAGGACGCCAAGGACTGGATGGCGCACCTCTACGAGGAGGCGCGGCAGAAGTCGGCCAAGGCCGGAGTCACCCTCCCCGCCTTCGACGCGTTCTGGGAGGCCGGCATCGCCGAAGCCAAGGGCGAGAACCGCGATCCCGTCATGCTCGCGAAGTTCCGCGAGGACCCGGCGAAGAACCCGCTCAAGACGCCGTCGGGCAAGATCGAGATCTTCTCCGAGAAGATCGCCTCGTTCGGCTACGACGACTGCCCCGGCCACGCGACCTGGATCGAGCCCATCGAATGGCTGGGCGCGAAGACGGCCGAGCGCTATCCGCTGCACATGCTGTCGGACCAGCCGGCCGACAAGCTGCACAGCCAGCTCGACCACAGCCCGCATTCGCGCGCCACCAAGATCAAGGGACGCCAGCCCATCACCTTGCACCCCGACGACGCCACGGCGCGCGGCATCGCCGCCGGTGATCTGGTGCGCGTGTTCAACGATCGTGGCGCCTGCCTCGCGGCAGCCCGCCTCAGCGATCGCATCCGTCGCGGAGTCGTGCGGCTCTCGACCGGTGCGTGGTTCGATCCGGCTGATGCCGGCTCCAACCGGCCACTGGAGAAGCACGGCAATCCCAACGCACTGACGCTCGACATCGGCGCCTCGAAGCTCAGCCAGGGCTGCATCGCACAGACCTGCCTGGTCGAGATCGAACGATACGACGGCCCGGCACCTGTGGTGACGGCGCACCAGCTCCCGGCATTTGCCGGGCGCTGACGGCGCTACGCCTTCAAGAGCTGCGGACGAGGCGGCCGGGTAATGCGCCCGTCGCCTCACCGTTGCGATAGACGACCTCACCCGAAACGATGGTCGCATCGAAGCCGTCGGTGCGCTGGACCAGACGCTTGCCGCCTGCCGGC
>SCVT01000244.1 GCA_004296815.1 Reyranella sp.
CGGCCGCGTCGTCGTGCGCCAGCCCAAGGGCGCGAAGCGCAACCCGACGGAGAACATCATCGTCGGCAACACGGTGCTCTACGGCGCGATCGGCGGCGAGGCCTACTTCGAGGGCGTCGCAGGCGAGCGCTTCGCGGTGCGCAACTCGGGAGCGGTCTGCGTCGTCGAGGGCACCGGCGACCATGGCTGCGAGTACATGACCGGCGGCGTCGTGGTCGTGCTGGGCGACACCGGCCGCAACTTCGCGGCCGGCATGTCGGGCGGCATCGCCTACGTCTACGACCCGAAGGCGCGCTTCAAGGACCTGTGCAATCCGGCAATGGTCGACATGGAGAAGGTCGGCGCGGCGTCGGGCGACGCCGACGACCCGTCACGGCCGCGCCAGCGCAGCCACGACGTCGAGGACGACGGCATGGGCGACGTGCTTTCCTTCGACGCCGAGCGGCTGCGCATCCTGGTCGAGCGCCATCATCTGCACACCGGCAGCGCGCGGGCGCGCGAGCTGCTCGAGGATTGGGACAACGCGCTCGGCGCCTTCGTGAAGGTGGTGCCGCGCGATTACAAGCGCGCGCTGCTGCAGGCGCGCGAGCGGGCGGCGGCGAAGGCCGTCGCGGCGGAGTAGGTCATGGGTCTCGTCACGGGCTTCCTCGAGATCGAGCGCAAGGAACGGCCTTACGAGAAGGTCGAGGCGCGCCTCAAGAACTGGAACGAGTTCGTCCTGCCGCTGCCGCCGGCCGAGGTCTCGCGCCAGGGCGCGCGCTGCATGGATTGCGGCATCCCGTTCTGCCACAACGGCTGCCCGGTCAATAACATCATCCCCGAGTGGAACGAGCTGGTCCGCCGCGACCGCTGGCGGGACGCGCTCGAGGTCCTGCACTCGACCAACAACTTCCCGGAGTTCACCGGCCGCATCTGCCCCGCGCCCTGCGAGGCCTCGTGCACGCTGAACATCGACGACAACCCGGTGACCATCAAGTCGATCGAGTGCGCGATCGTCGATCGCGGCTGGGAGGAAGGCTGGATCCAGCCGCTCGTGCCGGCGCGCAAGACCGGCAAGCGGGTCGCCATCGTGGGCTCGGGCCCGGCCGGCCTCGCTGCTGCCCAGCAGCTCGGACGCGCGGGTCATTCCGTGACGCTGTTCGAGAAGGCCGATCGTGTCGGCGGCCTGCTGCGCTACGGCATCCCCGACTTCAAGATGGAGAAGCACCTCATCGACCGGCGCATGCGCCAGATGGAGGCCGAGGGTGTTGAATTCCGCACCGGCGTCGAGGTCGGCGCCACGCTCTCCATCAAGTCGCTGCTCGAAGGTTACGACGCGGTCGCCCTGACCGGCGGCGCCGAGTGGCCGCGCGATCTCGAGGTGCCCGGCCGCGAGCTGGGTGGCATCCACTTCGCGATGGATTTCCTGACGCAGCAGAACAAGCGCGTTGCCGGCGACGACGAGGCGCGCGCCGCGCCGAAGGGTACGCTCAGCGCCAAGGGCAAGCATGTCGTGGTGATCGGCGGCGGCGATACCGGCTCGGACTGCATCGGCACGTCGAACCGCCAGGGGGCAGCGTCGGTGACCCAGCTCGAGGTCATGCCGCAGCCGCCCGAGAAGGAGAACAAGGCGCTCACCTGGCCGGACTGGCCACTCAAGATGCGGACCTCGTCCTCGCAGGAGGAAGGCGCGGAGCGCGATTTCGCCGTCCTGACCAAGCGGGCGGTCGGCAAGAACGGCAAGGTCGAGGCGCTGGAATGCGTGCGTGTCGAGTGGGCCAAGGGCGCCGACGGCCGCATGGGCATGCAGGAGGTCGCGGGCAGCGCGTTCCAGCTCAAGGCCGACCTCGTGCTGCTGGCGATGGGCTTCCTGGGCCCGCGCAAGCCCGGCCTCGTCGAGCAGGCGGGCGTTGCGCTCGACCCGCGCGGCAACGTCGCAGCCAACGTGAGGGACTACAAGACATCGGTGCCGAAGCTGTTCGCCGCGGGCGACATGCGGCGCGGCCAGTCGCTGGTCGTCTGGGCGATCCGCGAGGGCCGCCAGTGCGCCCGCGCCGTCGACGAAGCCTTGATGGGCTCCACCACGCTGCCACGCTGATCCGCCTGCGATGAAGCTGCTGCTGATCCAGGGCGCCAACATGGAGTATCTCGGGCGCCGCCAGCCCGAGCTCTACGGCACGACGACCGCGGCTGAGCTCGACACGATGCTGCAGCGCCATGCCGGCACGCTCGGGGTCGATCTGGAGATCGTCTACACCAACATCGAAGGCGAGGCGGTCTCGGCGATCTACCGCGCCGACCGCGCGAAGGTCGACGGCGTGCTCTTCAACCCAGCGGGCTTCCTCCACGCGGGCTACGCGCTCCGCGACTGCCTGCGCGCGATCTCGGCGCCCGCGATCGAGATCCACATGACCAACATCGAGAAGCGCGGCTACGGCTCCGTCACCGCTGAGGCCTCAGTCGGTGTGATCGCGGGCTTCGGCACCAACTCCTACATCCTGGCGCTCGAAGCCATGGTGGCGCGGCTTACTCCCAGGTCCCAGTAGTCAGCGTCGTCGGCGCGAACTCGCGGAAGCGCCAGCGGAAGGGGAAGGCGGCGCGTCGGCGCCAGGCGCGCTCGACGGCAACCCGCCAGATCCGTTGCGCGCCCCGCGGCCCCGCCAATGCCGGCTGCCAGTCGATGGTGACGCTCCCCTGGAGCTGCAGCAGGTCACCCGTCGCGAAATCGACGAATAGCAGTCCGGCGCGCGGATCGCCCAGCAGGTTGCCCAAGGTGTTGAAGAAGCGGTTGCCGGCGAAATCCGGGATCACCAGCGTGTCGCCCTCGATCCCGACGAAGCCCGGCCGGCCGCCGCGATGCGACATGTCGAGGCCGCCCGCTTCACCCAGCGCCTCGCGCCCGCGGCTCGCCACGAAGAACGTGTCGGCGCCGGCGATGAGGGTTCGCGCATCGGCGTCCAGGTGCGTCATCGTCTCGACCGCGACTGTCGCGGCCACGGGATGCGGCAGCGGCGCGCGGACCTGGATGTATTGCGGGCAGTTGCCGAAGCTCTGCGTCACGCCGACGGTGATCCCCTCGTCGATTGCCACGATACGGCCGTTGACGCGATTGCGTCGCCGCGTGGTGAGGTCGATGCCGATCAGCCCGATGTCGGCACCCGCTGCGAAGCCCGCAGCCGCCGGATCGTCGGCGCGCGGCAGAGCGGCGATGCGGAGCGTCGTGGGATCGGGCGAACTCACGAAGCCGTGCGGGCCGCTCAGCGCAGAGGCCAACGGCCAGCCGTCGGCATCGAGTGTTGCGGTGAAGAGGTGGGGCAGCAGCGGAAAGAACTCGCGATGCTGCTCCGGCAGGTAGGGCCGGATCGGCGCACGCCGCATGCTGAAGCCGGCCAGCGTCTGTGCGGCGACCTCGTCGTCGTGGAAAGGCAGGAAGGTCTCGGCGTTCATCACACACCCTCCCGGTTCTCGGGCCAGGCCAGCTTGGGGTCGTACCAGGGCGCGGCGTCGGATCGCCAGATATGGAGCTGCGGCACGTCCGTCACCTTGGTGTCGAGGCAGCCGAGCCGCAGCAGGACGACCGGCTGGGCGACCCGTTCGGCCATGACGTGCGAGCCGCACTTCGAGCAGAAGCGGCGGAACTTGCCGGGCGAGGATTCGACGGCGGCGAGTCTGTCCTGGCCACGGGTCCATCGGAATTTCTCGCGCGATACCGCCGTCACGGACGAAAAGGCCGTGCCGTGCGTCTTGCGGCAAGTCTGGCAATGGCAGTGCACGATGCGCTGGATGTCGGCGTCGGCCTCATAGGCGACGGCCCCGCAAAGGCAGCTTCCGGTCAACATGGCGACCCTCCTGTTCCGCCGCTGAAGATAGGCACCGCCGATTGCCGCCGAAACGGCAGGAATGGTAAAGTCATAATTCCAATAAATGGAATAATGACATGGACCGGCTGGACGAGTTCGCGATCTTCGTACGCATCGTTGAGGAGGGCAGCCTGGTGCGCGCCGCCCGCCGCCTGCGCCGCTCGCCGCCCGCGGTCACGCGCGCCCTGGCGGCACTGGAGGATCGGCTGGGCGTGCGGCTGGTCGATCGCACGACGCGGCGGCTGGCGCCCACCGAAGCGGGCCGCGCGCTCTACGACCGCGCACGCGCCGTGGTCGCTGACTACGAGGCCGCAGCAACCGGCGCGCGAGAGGCGCCGGTCCGCGGCCTGCTGCGCATCACCGCCCCGGTGCAGTTCGGCCGCCGCCACATTGCGCCCATCGCCACGCGCTTCCTCGACAGCCACGACGGTGTCGAGATCGAGCTGCTTTTGAACGACCGCAATGTCGACCTGATCGACGAAGGCATCGACGTCGCGCTGCGCATCGGGGCGCTCGCCGACTCTAGCCTGACGATACGACCGGTCGGTCATGTGAAGCGGCTGTGGGTCGCGAGCCCCGCTTATCTCGCGGCGCACGGCACGCCGCGCACGCCGGCGGACCTGGCGCGGCACGAGGCACTGCTCGGCACCTCGCGCGGCGCGATGGAATGGAGCTTCGCCGGTGCGCGGCCCGGCGCCTCGCCGCATCTCGCGGGCCGGCTCAGGGTCGACGATGTCGAGACACGCCTGCGGGCAACGCGCGATGGGCGTGGTGTGGCGCAATTCCTGTCCTACCAGGTGGCCGACGATCTCGGCGCGGGCCGGCTGGTGCGGCTGCTGCGCGCCTTCGAGCGGCTGCCGCTGCCGGTGCAGCTCGTCACCAAGGGCCGCGCGCATCGGGCGCCGAAGATCGATGCCTTCCTCGATTTTGCGGCCAAGAAATTGTCGGCCCTGCCCGTACTCAGACCCGATTGACACTCGGTATGCAAATCCCTAATCGTTAACTTATCAGTTAAATATTCGGGAGCATGTCATGTCGTATGTCGATGGCTTCGTCCTGGTCGTCCCGAAGAAGAAGTTGGCGATCTACAAGAGCATGGCCCGCAAGGCCGGCAAGATCTGGCGCGAGCACGGTGCGCTCGACTATCGCGAGTGCGTCGGCGACGACCTCAAGGTGAAGTTCGGCCTGCCCTTCACCAAGCTCGCCAAGACCAAGCCCAGCGAGACCGTGGTGTTCTCCTACATCGTCTACAAATCGCGGGCGCACCGCGACAAGGTCAACGCCAAGGTGATGGCCGACAAGCGCCTGCAGGGCCCCGGCATGCCGAAGGAAATGCCCTTCGACATGAAGCGCATGGCCTATGGCGGCTTCAAAACGCTGGTCGCCGCTTAGCTCTTCAGGCGAGCGGCATAGCCGCGATAGGTGCAGCGGCCGAGTTCCGGGTGCGTTTGGATGCGATGGGCGAGATTGTCGATCGTCCACTCATCCACGATCTCGTAGCCCAGCGCCTCCAGCGCCGCCGGCACCTCGCGCACGTTGCGCATCTGGTAGGGCACCTCGGCCACGCCGAAATTCTCGAGCGTGACCACGGTCGGCCCGTCGCGCGTCACGACCTTGTTCAGGAGGACGTGGCGCGGCTTGGCGCGCAGTCGGCCGACCAGTTCTTCGAACGGCTCGCGCAGATAGGGCAGCAGGCCCGAGGCCAGCAGCAGGTCGGCGGGCGGCGCATCCTCGAGGCGGTCGACGAAGGACAATGTGCGGTCCTGCGGCCGAAGCTGCGCGCGTCCGGCGCGCACCAGGGCGGGCAGGTCGTAGACGACCCACTGCAGGCGGTCGAGGTCGAGATAGGGGGCGAAGGCGCGGTACTTCACGCCGACATGGCCGCCGGCATCGACCAGGCACCGGATCCCGGGGGCGAGTCGCTGCAGCCAGTAGAGCACCGGGTAGTCCCACGGCGCGCGCTCCTGCATGAATTCCAGCGACACGGGGGCGACGCTGTCGTGGTCGTAGCCTGCGAGCCGACCCGGCCTGATCTTCGCCAATGCTTCGTCGTACGAGGCGAAGGCGCCGCGGAAGCGCACCGGCTCGCCGCGCAGGGCGCGGAACCGGCCATAGGCCGTCAAAGCGAGTTTTTTCACTAGATCGGGCACCGCCGGAAACCTAGCCAACCGTCGGCAGGGTGTCCAAGATCGCGGCCGTAGCATGAGCCGGCACGAAATCCTGATCTGGTCGTGGTCCCTCGACGACGACCCGCCGTCCGGCGAGGCGTTGCTGACCGACGAGGAGCGTGAGCGCGCGCGACGCTTCGTCGGCCCGCTCCTGCAGCGGCGCTTCGTGGCGGCGCGTTCCCGGCTCCGCGCGTTGCTCGGCCGGCACCTCGGCCGCGATCCCCGGAGCCTCGTCTTCCTGCTGAACGAGTTCGGCAAGCCGCGGCTCGCCGATCTTCCCGGCGTGCAGTTCAGCCTCAGCCACTCGCAGGATCGTGCGCTGCTGGCGGTGAGCGAGGGGCCGGAAATCGGCGCCGACCTCGAGATGATGCGGCCGGTGGAGCATCTCGATCTCGCGCGGCGCTACTTCCATCCCGACGAGGTCGCCGCCATCGAGCGGCACGACGACCCGCGTGAGGCCTTCTTCCGGATCTGGACGCTCAAGGAGGCGGTCGTGAAGGCGATCGGGCTGGGCCTCTCGCTGCCGCTCGACGGTTTCGTGGTGTCGATCGGCGGCCCGCGGCCTGTCATGGCAATCGCACCGGCCGAGGCACCGGGCGCCTGGTGGCTGCACCTCGAGCCGGGCAGCTACTGCCGGGCCCTGGCGATGCCGGTCGGCGGCGAGGTCGGGCTGATCCACCGCAGCGTCTGATCGCTGCGGCCGAGCATCGCCTTGAGCGGCGCCTCGTCGCCCAGCAGCGCGCTGCGGAAGAACGCGACTTCGGTCCTGCCGATCGCCTCGTTCATATCCGTGCGGTCGAAGTTGGTTCGTATCGGCGGGCGGCGACGCATCTTGAACAATCCATCGGCGAGCTCGTAGTGCTCGGCGGCCGGGATCTGCGCCCAATAGCCGTGCGGTCGTTCCATGCGCAGGCCGTTGTGCGGGATGTCGAGCGCGCTGACCTTGGCGTAGTTGCGGACGTAGTCGCTGGGCGAAGTGAGCTCGGCGTCGGAGGGAAACGCCTCGCGGCTCGACATCAGGAAGTAGTGCGGCACGGCGATGCGCCGGGCGGCGAGGCCGAACAGGCCGCCGTCGAGGTTGTAGACGGCGACGATGTGCGGATTCTTCGTTGCGGCGGCCAGGCCTGAGGGGCCGCCGATCGACAGGCCGAGCACGCCGACGCGCGCGAGATCGATCCGGCCGGCGAGGGCTGGCACCTGGCCGGACTCCAGCGCGTCCAGCACATCGACGAGCCGGTTGCCCTGGCCGGTGACATGCCGGGCCGCGCGACGCATCGACTCGACCGTCTGTTCCTCGGTGAGAAGCTGGAAGGAGACGCCGCCGTCCGGATCGGTGGCTCGATCGCTCGCGATATCGTCGACGCCGACGACGACAAAGCCGTGGCTGGCGAGGTTCTCGGCCTGCGCGCGGCTCTGGCGGCGCGTTCCGCCCCAGCCCGGAGAATAGAGGATCACCGGTGCCGGCATCTTGAGGTCGCGCGGCTGCCAGATGGTCACGACGAGTGGCCGGCCGGTGGTGTCCTTCACTGTGGCGTCGCTCTCGGCGACGGCATCGGGCCCGGTGGGCGCCGGCCAGCGCGGCACGAACACGAACCAGCCGGCCGCGACGATGACGGCCACGGCCAGCGCGGCCAGCAGAAGGAGGCGGAGGAGGGTCACAGCGGGCGCAGGACGGTTGCGATCTCGGCAGCCGGCCGTTCGCGGAACATGTCGAAATGGCCGCTGTTCACATCGACCTTGGCGAGGTTACCGGTGACCAGCGGCTTCCAGCCCATGTACTCGTCGAACAGGCGGCCGCGCAGCGGCTCCTTGCTGCGGAACAGCACGACGTTGCCGGCGTAGGCTGCCGGCCGGTACTGCTCCACCTTGGCGTAGACGTAGTCGTCGAACCACTCGCCAGCCAGCGCCTGCCGCTCCGGCCCGGCTTCGGGCGGCAGCAGGCCGAGATGGAAGAGCACCGGCTTCCGAACGAGCTCGTCGAAGCCCACCTCGCCCTTGCGGAACTGTGCGATGCGTTTCTTGTAGCGGTCGAGGCGGAGCTGCTGTCGGCGCAACACGCGGTTCCAGCGCGACATGGTCTCGCGATAGCCCGGACCCCAGCTGTCGAACAGCGCGACCAGCGCCACCTTCTCGCCCATTGCGGTGAGCTGGCGCGCCGCCTCGAAGGCCAGCACGCCGTAGACGCAGTGGCCGCCCAGGATGTAGGGCCCGCGCGGTTGCACCCAGCGGATCAGTCGCACCGCATAGGCGCCGAAATCCTCGAACGTGTAGGCGGCGAGATCGACCGGACCGTCCTGGTGATACATCAGGATGTCGGTGAGCGGACGCTGCTCACCGAGCTGGCGGGCGAGCTGGAAGTAGACCGACCGGTTGTTGAGCACGATCACCGGCGTCTGCGAGCCGCCCTCGTGGAAGCGCACGACCTGCCGCTCCGGCTCGTGCACCGGGATGGGCTCGCCGCGCGCCACGGCCGGACGTGGCGACTGCGCCATGCTGCGGGCCGCAATGCCGGCCAATGCCGCGTTCTCGGCCAGCGGCCCGTCCGCCGCCGTCGCGAGAGTCTCGAGGCAGAGACGCCAGGCCTCGAGCAGCGCCTCGACGGTCGCCGGCTCGTAGAGATCGGCATCGGCTTCGCAGGACAGGCGCCAGCCCTCGTCGCGGCCGATCATGTAGAAGTTGAGCGGCCACTGCGTGCCCGACGAGAAGGACGGCAGGGAGACCAGGCCGAAGCGGCCCGCACCGTTGCGCTCGGTCTCGCTGGTGCCCGAGTAGGAGCGGTGCAGCACCAGGTTGG